>JAFSXC010000012.1 GCA_017450105.1 Lachnospiraceae bacterium
AAGCGCAGCGGTACTAAGGAAACGCTGAACAAGTCAGCATTTCCTTAGCAGGCTCCGCCGGATGTGCAGAAAATCGCAAAGGAAGGGCGCAAGCGCCCGCGATTTTCGCACGGGAAACGCCCAAAAGCAGCGTTTCCCATTTTACGGAATCGCCGGCAAGCCGACGATTCCGTTAAGTGCCGGCGTTTTCCAGGTTCCTGCGTCGAAACGATCACACCATGCCGCCACCCGATTCCCTGACGGAGAAAACCTGAAATAGAACGCCTTATATTCTTCCACGAACAGGAACGTCCGGGAGGCCAAAATAAGAAAAATGAACTCCCCTGATGATTCAAAGGATTTCAGTCAGATAAAATCGCACTTCAGGGAAAGCAGAGATAAGCGAATGATAGACGGAGCCGGCAAGAGCCGGGTCCTCGAACAGCGCGAAGACGGTGGGGCCGCTGCCGGTCATGCCGGCGCAGGGGGAGCCGGCTTCCTTCAGATGGTCGATGAGGGTTTTTATCAGGGGAAGACGCGGGATCGCGACGGACTCCAGGAGATTGGCACGGAGCCGGCCGAGGTCGGAAAGGTTATGCTTATCCATGGCCTTCAGCATCTCGGCGGTATCGGGATGAGGCGTATTCTGATCAAGGATCAGGGCCTGAAAAATCTCCTTCGTTGAGAGGCCCTCGGCAGGCTTGGCCAAAACGACGGGGATCCCGGCGAGAGAGGGGGCGGGAGTCAGAACCTCCCCGATCCCTTCGGCGACAGAGCTTCCCCGGAGGATGCAGTAGGGGATATCCGCTCCGAGCTCCTTTCCGATGGCCATAAGCTCCTTTTGAGAAAGCCCCAGAGAATAAAGCTCGTTTGCCCCCGTAAGGACAGCGGCGGCATCGGCACTGCCCCCGGCCAGGCCGGCGGCGGCGGGGATCCTTTTTTCGATATGAATGGAGAGGGGGAGCGTATGGGCGGTTTTTTGGGCAAGAAGAAGGGCCGCTTTCACGGCCAGATTGGAAGGCCCTGCGGGAAGAGAGGGGTCGCTGCTGGTCAGAGAAACGGGAGAGATTCCATCGGCAGCTTCTGAGGAAGATAATTCATCCGACAGCGTCACCGTATCGCATAGTGTAAGGCTTTCCATGATCATGCGCAGCTCGTGGTAGCCGTCGCTCCGGCGGCTTAAGACGTCCAGAGCGAGATTGATCTTTGCATGCGCCTGTAGGGTAAGCTTCATGAAAAACGTCCTCCTGTCAGGAAATGAGTTTCGGGCCGGCCGCCGAAAGAAGGCTCAAAGGCCGGTCTTAAACCGGATCGGGGCGGTTGTAGGTAATATCGATGGTAAGGGCGCTGTCCCCGACAACGGCCCCGTCCTGGGACATACGGTACTTCAGAAGGATCCGCAGGCCGTCCTCTCTTTCATTTGAGGACAGCAGCACCTGATCAAAGGTCAGGGGAAGGGAGCCGAAGTCCGTCGGGTAGAGACAGGAGAAGGGGCGCTCCATCGAAAACAGAAGGTCGATCCCGTTTCTGCGGACAGATAAGGTCCCTTCGTCCAGAATATAACGGTCCCCGCGCTCAAGCAGGATGTAGTGCTTCCCGTTTTTGTTATGATAAATGCCGGAGGAGGTTTCCTCCGGCATTTCGTCGTTTTCACGTTTGATCCTTACAAAACAGTCTTTTTTCATTTTCTCTGGCTCTTCGCCTTGTAATAGGCGGCTTTTTCCTGCATCTTTTCCTTAAAGGTCTTTTTGTGCTTCGTTGTATCGATGGAGCCCCGGATGCCCTTGACGGAGACAATGTATAAGCCGCTGACCTGGGCCTTGACCTCTTTCTTCAGAGGGATAATGTCAAACACCTTTTCATCGGCGATAAAGGTCATGATCTTCGGCCCGACCTTCGCCTTTACGATGGGGATCTTTGTCAGATTCGCGAGCTTCGGAGCCTTTTCGATCACAAAGGAGGGAAGACCGGAATCCTTGAGCCGCATTCTCTTTTTGTCGATGATGAGCATGGACATCGGCTGGGCGGCTGCCTGGATCTGCTCGTCCTGCTCCGCTTTCTTCTTTTCGGCCTTTTTACCGAGGACGTATAAGAGGATGATCACGCCCACGAGCACGGCGGCGATTATGATCAAAACGATAAAATCGGGATTGATGCCGCCGGAATTGGCTTCGGCAGCGACGGTAACATGGTTCATTTCTTCTCTCCAATCAGTCAAAATTGTACGGAGTTGATTATAACAAAAACTCTTTTTTTCGGCAAGGGTTTGTGGTATCGTAGATAAGACGTAAAAAGGAAGGAAAAGACAAAACGATGAAGAAGAAGGAAATTGCCGCATTTGCGGTTGCTGCGGCGCTTGCTCTGACCCAGACGGCCAGCGGACAGACGGCGGGAGCTCAGGCGGACGCTTCGCAGGAGACAAAGACGGAGGCTTCGGAAGCGGCCGAAGCGCCGGCAGAAACGGATACGGAACCAGAAGAAACGGAGGGAACCGCTCCTCTGATGGAGGAGGACAAAGTAACCTATGTGGCGTCGGATTATGTGACGCTCGGAAAATATCTCGGGATAAATGTACAGATCCCGGTGACAGCGGAGCTGACGGATGCGGATGTCAGCGAGGAGATCGACCGGCGGATCCGTTCTGCCGGGGGCGTTAGCTATGAGCCGGTGGACCGGGATACGGTACAGATGGGAGATGTGGTCAATATTGACTATGTGGGGACCAAGGACGGCGTGGCCTTCGACGGCGGGACCGCCTCGGGCTATATGCTGACGATCGGAAGTGGACAGTTCATCGACGGCTTTGAGGACGGGCTGGTCGGAGCGAAGGTCGGCGAGACGAGGGAGCTGAACCTGACCTTCCCGGAGCAGTACCACAGCGCGGAGCTGGCGGGACAGGATGTCGTGTTTACCGTAACCGTGAACGAGATAAATGAAGCCGTTGCGATGAACCAGGACACGCTTACGGACGACTTTGTCGAAGAGAATTTCGGCGCCTCCTCGGTGGATGTCTGGAAGGAATCGGTGCGGATGGATCTGGAGGCGGAGCAGGAGAATGATCTGGAGCAGGAAAAGCGTGATGCCTGTATGGAGGAGCTGCGAAAGACCTGCAAGATAAAAAGCCTCCCGGATGGTCTTCTGGAGGAGAGAAAGCGCCAGGCCAGGGAGACCTACCAGATGCAGGCAGACGCCAACGGTGTGGATCTGGCGACGCTCCTCAGCTTTTACGGGATGACGGAGGAGACGCTGGACCAGTGGATCGAGGATTATATCCCGCAGGATACCGAGGATGAGCTGATCAAGACGGCCATAGCCGACGACCTGGGGCTGGATGAAAATTCGACGGAGTTTAAGGACTATATTGACGAACTCCTGGAAAACGGCTTTGAAAGCGAGGAGCAGATCTACAGTATCTATCCGAAGAGCTATGTGCTCCGCCTCTTCAAGCAGCAGGCGGCGCTGGACCGCGTAACGGAGGAGGCCCATTTTACTGAGACGGAGGAAGCACCCTCCTCGGAAGAAACGGAAAGTGAGGAATAAAAGATGGAGAAGCTGATTGATATTAAACAGATTTTTCGAAACAGGGAGGAGTTTTTGGACAAGGAGATCGCTGTGGGCGGCTGGGTACGCCAGCACAGGGATTCCAAAAACTTCGGCTTCCTGATCATCAACGACGGAACGTTTTTCGAGCCGCTCCAGGTGGTATACGGAGACGCTCTGCCAAACTTCAGCGAGATTTCCAAGCTTAACATCGGAGCGGCCGTGATCGTTCACGGAAAGCTTGTCGCGACGCCCGAAGCCAAGCAGCCCTTTGAGGTCCAGGCGGAGGAGATACGGATCGAGGGCCCCAGTACGCCGGATTATCCGCTGCAGACCAAGCGCCATTCCTTTGAATATCTGAGGACAATCTCACATCTCAGAGCCCGTACGAATACCTTCGAAGCGGTCTTTCGGGTGCGCTCCCTGATCGCCTACGCGATCCACCGCTTCTTCCAGGAAAACGGCTTTGTCTATGTCCATACGCCGATCATTACCGCGAGTGACGCGGAGGGCGCGGGCGAGATGTTCCGGGTCACAACGCTTCCTCTGGAGGAGCTTCCGAAGACCGAGGACGGAGCCGTGGACTATACAAAGGATTTCTTCGGAAAATCCGTTAATCTTACCGTCAGCGGCCAGTTGAACGGGGAAACCTACGCCCAGGCCTTCAAAAACATCTATACCTTCGGCCCCACCTTCCGCGCGGAGAACTCGAATACGACGAGGCATGCGGCGGAGTTCTGGATGATCGAGCCGGAGATGGCCTTTGCGGATCTTTCCGACGACTGCGATGTGGCGGAGGCGATGCTGAAATATATTATCCGTTATGTGCTGGAAAACGCGCCCGAGGAGATGGATTTCTTTAATAAATTCGTGGACAAGGGCCTTCTGGAGCGGCTGCAGCACGTCGCCGATTCCGAGTTCGTGCGCATTACCTACACCGAGGCCATTGAGAAGCTGGAGAAGCACAATAAGAAGTTTGAATATCCGGTGCATTGGGGCTCGGATCTGCAGACCGAGCATGAGCGGTATCTGACCGAGGAGCTTTACAAGAAGCCGGTGTTTGTAACGGATTATCCGAAGGAGATCAAGGCCTTTTATATGAAACTGAATCCCGATGGGAAGACCGTGGCGGCGGTGGACTGCCTGGTGCCCGGGATCGGGGAGATCATCGGGGGGAGCCAGAGAGAGGACGATCTGGAGAAGCTTCGGACACGGATGGAGGAGTGCCATCTTTCCGAGGAGGAGTACCGGTTCTATCTGGACCTCAGAAAATATGGATCTACGCGGCATGCGGGATTTGGGCTCGGGTTTGAACGTTGTGTGATGTACCTTACCGGGATGCAGAATATCCGAGACGTTATTCCGTTCCCGCGGACGGTTGGGGCGCTCAACATCTGAATCAATTTGGCTGGCCACCACCAGTTACTGTTCACACCCCGGGAGATGGCCAATCTCTTGCTCGGGCCGCGAACGGAGAGTGTGTCTGAAAAAATTTTCTCCTGTCGTGATACCAACATGATGAACCGTGTGAAGGTTAGATACCGGAGACAAGAAACATGGGGACTGGAGAAAATTTTTTCAGACACACCGCAGTGGGAGGCCCGCTACATGTGAACAGTAACGTCCGGGAGGCCGACGGAATCTTATTGGCTTCGCGGACGATCATACCACACCGCCGCACGATTCCCTGATAGTGGAAGGCGTGTGATGAGACCGATAGTGGATTGAAAAGATGTTAGCTGGTCAGCGAGTATTATATTCAATACAGATTGCATAGTTATTAAGAGTAAGAGACATAGGGGGGAGAGCATGGGAGTCAGGAGAGTATACGCGGAAAAGAAAAAGGAGTATGCGGTAGCGGCGAAGGAGCTGCTGCATGAATGCAGGCATACTCTGGGGATCGGGAGCCTGAAGGACCTTCGGATCCTGATCCGTTATGATATTGAAAATCTTTCGGAGGAAACGTATGCGAAGGCGCTTCATACCGTGTTCTCGGAGCCGCCGCTGGATATGGTTTATGAGGAGAAATTTGAGGCGGAGGAGGCTTATGTTTTTTCCTCGGAGTATCTGCCGGGGCAGTACGACCAGAGAGCCGATTCGGCGGAGCAGTGTCTGAAGCTTCTGGACGAGAAGGCGGACTGCCGGGTACGGAGCGCGACGACCTATGTGCTTTACGGCGTGCTTTCGGAGGACGAGATCAGGGCCGTAAAAAAACAGTGCATCAATCCGGTGGACTCCCGCGTTGCTGCTGAGGAGAAGCCGGAAACGCTTCTTGCCGTTTATCCGGAGCCGGAGGATATTCCGGTACTGACCGGTTTCTGTACCATGGATGGGGATGCGTTCGAGCGGCTTTACTCCTCGCTTTCTCTTGCCATGACGCTTCCCGATTTTTACCACATCCGAAGCTGGTTTTCGGAGGAGGAAAAAAGGGATCCTACCCTGACCGAGATCCGGGTCCTGGATACCTATTGGTCGGATCACTGCCGCCATACCACCTTCCTTACGGAGCTGAAGGAGATCAGCGTGGAGGGCGGTGCCTACAGCGGCCCGATCGAGATGGCTCTGAGCGAATACAGGAGGACCTTTGCCGAGCTCTATAAAGGGCGGAGCGATAAGTATGTCTGCCTTATGGATATCGCCCTTCTTGCGATGAAAAAGCTGAAGGCGGAGGGGAAGCTGAAGGACCAGGAGGAGAGTGACGAGATCAACGCCTGCTCCATTGTCGTACCCATTGAGGTAAGCGGGAACAAGGAGGAGTGGCTTTTAAATTTCAAGAATGAGACCCACAACCACCCGACCGAGATCGAGCCCTTCGGCGGGGCGGCTACCTGTCTGGGCGGCGCGATCCGGGATCCCCTTTCCGGCCGAACCTATGTATATCAGGCCATGCGGATCACGGGAGCAGCGGATCCGACGGTGCCGGTTTCCGAGACGATGGAGGGAAAGCTTCCGCAGAAGCTTCTGGTAAGGCAGGCTGCCCACGGCTACAGCTCCTACGGAAATCAGGTCGGGCTGGCTACCGGTTTGGTGAAGGAAATCTACCATCCTGCCTATGCGGCAAAGCGTATGGAGATCGGCGCAGTACTCGGTGCGGCGAAGCGCAGCGCGGTACGGAGGCTGACGAGTGACCCCGGAAATGTGATCCTCCTTCTCGGCGGACGGACCGGACGGGACGGAATCGGCGGCGCCACAGGCTCCTCCAAGGCCCATACCACAAGCTCCATCGAGGTCTGCGGGGCGGAGGTACAGAAGGGGAATGCGCCTACAGAACGGAAGATTCAGAGAATGTTCCGGCGGCCCGAGGTAAGCGCGATGATCCGCAAGTGCAACGATTTCGGCGCCGGCGGTGTGTCCGTCGCGATCGGGGAGCTGGCGGAAGGCCTGTCCATCGATCTGGACAAGGTGCCGAAGAAATATGAGGGACTGGACGGAACCGAGATCGCGATCTCCGAATCCCAGGAGCGGATGGCGGTCGTGATCGACAAGGCGAATATGAAACGGTTTCTTGCCTTTGCCGAGGAGGAGAACCTGGAGGCCACGGAGGTGGCCAGGGTGACCGATGACGGGGTGCTTTCGATGACCTGGAGAGGGAAGGAGATCGTGCATTTAAAGCGCGCGTTCCTGGATACCAACGGCGCCCATCAGGAGGCAATGGCGGTTCTTACTTCCCCGAAAAAGGAAGACAACTGGTTTGCAGAAGAGAAGACGGGAAGCTTTACGGAGCTGCTCCGGAGCGCGCTTTCCGATCTGAACGGGTGCTCCCAGAAGGGGCTGGTGGAGATGTTTGACAGCTCGATCGGAAGCGGAACCGTTCTGATGCCCTATGGCGGAAAATATCAGAGGACCGAGAGCCAGGTGATGGCGGCGAAGTTCCCTGTTCTGGAGGGGAATACGGATGCTGTGAGTCTGATGAGCTACGGCTTTGATCCCGCGTTATCGTCCTGGAGCCCGTTCCACGGAGCGCAGTTCGCGGTTGTGACAAGTGTTGCGAAGATCGTCGGAGCCGGCGGAGATTATCGGAAGATCCGGTTTACGTTCCAGGAATATTTCCGGCGCATGACGGCATCGCCCTCAACCTGGGGGGAGCCGGCGGCGGCCCTGCTCGGGGCCTTCCATGCGCAGCTTCAGCTCGGCCTTCCCTCCATCGGCGGAAAGGATTCGATGTCCGGCTCCTTTAATGAGCTGAACGTGCCGCCGACTTTGGTGTCCTTTGCCGTGGATGTGGCCAGGGAAAACGAGATCGTTTCGCCGGAACTGAAGGCGGCGGGAAATGTGCTTGTTGTTATCCCGGCTTATCGGAATGCCTTCGATCTTCCGGATTATGACAAACTGAAAACGGCCTGGGAAGCGGTCAATATAAATATATTAAGTGGAAATATAATTTCCTCCTATGTCGCAGAGGGGCGCGGGATCGCCTATGCCCTGACCCAGATGTGCTTCGGGAATGAGCTGGGGGCTGCCGTTTCCCCGGAGGTTTCTCTGCAGGAGCTCTTTTCACACAAGGCGGGAGACCTGGTTTTGGAGGTAAAGAAGGAGGCGGAGGAAGCCCTCCTTTCGCTCGAGGGCGCTTACCGGCTCGGAGAGGTGCTGCCGGATCCGGTGCTTACCTACGGCGAGGAAAGGGCAGAGCTTTCCGAGGCCGTGCGGATCTGGGAGGAGCCGCTTTCCAGGATCTTCCACCACTATGGGGAAGGCTCGGAGGAGAAGATGGAGGCTGAGGCCTATACGAAGGGGCCGGTGATCAGCCGCGCGGGACTGAAGCAGAAGCCGAAGGTATTTATTCCGGTATTTCCCGGAACAAACTGTGAGTACGACAGCGCGAGGGCCTTCCGGCGGGCCGGGGCCGATACGGAGATCCGGGTCTTTAAGAACCGGTCGGAGAGCGATATCCGCGAGGCGGTCGCGGAGTTCGCGGAAACGATGTCCCGGTGCCAGATCATCATGTTCCCCGGAGGCTTTTCCGCCGGTGACGAGCCGGAGGGCAGCGCGAAGTTTATTGCCTCGGTATTTCGAAATGACCGCTTGAGGAGAGAGCTCGAAAAGCTTTTAAAGGAACGGGACGGCCTGGCGCTCGGCATCTGCAACGGCTTCCAGGCGCTGATCAAGCTGGGGCTTTTGCCCTACGGGGAGATCCGGGAGCAGACCGAGGACTCGCCGACGCTGACCTACAATACCGTGGGCAGGCATATCTCGCACATGGTGCATACAAAGGTCGTGTCCAACCTTTCTCCCTGGCTTTCGGGAGCCGAGGTCGGGAAGGTCTATACGAATCCCGCGTCCCACGGAGAGGGACGGTTTGTGGCAAATGACGAATGGATCCGGAAGCTCTTCGAAAACGGCCAGGTGGCGACGCAGTATTCGGATCCGGAGGGGAAGGTTTCCATGGACAGCCGGTGGAACGTGAACGGTTCCTTCCACGCGATCGAGGGAATTACCAGCCCCGACGGCCGTATCCTCGGCAAGATGGCCCATGTGGAGCGCCGCGGAGACGGCGTCGCGATCAATATTTACGGCGAGCAGGATATGAAGATCTTTGAGGCCGGAGTCAAATATTATAAATAACGAAATGCAGGCAGACATACGATGAACGGCGGGGGATGCAGAGAGTTTTTTTGAGGATAACCCTCAAAAAAGTACTCAACACCCCCGCCGTTCATCGTATGTCTTCCGGTTTCTTTGCCTCTATTTTTGTTGAATCAGGAGTTAACTATATTAGGTAAAAAGTTACAAAATTTTGTTTAATTGTTTTCGATTTTATGATATAATTGTCAAGGCTTTTGTTACAAATATATTAGGTAAAGGAGAGAAAACATGGCAAAAAAGGTGGTTTTAGCAGGCGCTTGTCGTACGGCGATCGGAACCATGGGCGGAGGCTTGAGCACGACTCCCGTGGTGAATCTCGGCGCGATCGTGATTAAGGAGGCTCTGAAGAGGGCCGGGGTAGCGCCGGAGGCGGTTGAGCATGTCTACATGGGCTGCGTGATCCAGGCGGGACAGGGCCAGAACGTTGCGAGACAGGCTTCGATTAAGGCAGGTCTTCCGGTGGAGGTACCGGCTGTGACGACGAACGTGGTCTGCGGCTCGGGTCTGAACTGCGTAAACCAGGCGGCACAGATGATCATGGCGGGTGACGCCGATGTGGTGGTGGCCGGAGGAATGGAGAATATGTCCATGGCTCCCTTTGCCATTCCCAAAGGCCGTTACGGCTATCGTATGATGTGGCCGGACCAGAGCGCGGGCGGTCTTGTGGATACAATGGTTAAGGACGCTCTGTGGGATGCCTTTAATGATTACCATATGATCATGACCGCGGATAATATCTGCCGCGAATGGAAGCTGACCAGAGAAGAGCTCGACGAGTTCGCCTTCAACAGCCAGATGAAGTGCAAGGCCGCCATGGAAAGCGGCGCCTTCAAGGATGAGATCGTTCCGGTCCAGGTAAAGGTGAAGAAGGAAATGGTGGACTTCGATACCGACGAGGGTCCGCGTCCGACCGTGACTCTTGAAAAGCTGTCTACAATGAAGCCGATCTATCCCGACGGCTTTGTGACCGCAGGAAACGCCTCCGGTATTAACGACGGCGCGGCGGCTGTGGTCGTTATGAGTGAAGAGAAGGCGAAGGAGCTCGGTGTAAAGCCGATGGCGACCTTCGTGGCCGGAGCTCTCGGCGGTGTAAGACCCGAGGTTATGGGGATCGGCCCGGTCGCAGCAACCAAGAAGGTGCTTGCAAAGACCGGTCTTAAGATCGAGGATTTCGATATTATCGAAGCCAACGAAGCCTTCGCGGCACAGTCCGTCGCGGTAGGAAAGGAGCTCGGCTTTAACGTCGAGAAGCAGTTGAACCCGAACGGCGGCGCGATCGCGCTCGGCCATCCGGTGGGCGCTTCCGGCTGCCGGATCCTGGTAACGCTTCTGCATGAGATGGAGAAGAAGGATGTGAAGAGAGGTCTTGCGACCCTGTGCATCGGCGGCGGCATGGGCTGCGCGACCGTTGTGGAGAGAGAGTAAGCGCCAAATAGAATGCTTTCTGGCCCCCGGTCTAAGGCCGGGGGACAGCCATGAAATTAAAAAAAATTTGTCAGGAGGGTGATAGAATATGATAGTTGGTGTTATCGGCGCCGGAACAATGGGCCAGGGAATCGCGAAGGCATTTGCTTCCGTAGACGGCTACGAGGTAAAGCTCTGCGATATTAAGCAGGAATGGGCCGAGGGCGGCAAGGACAAGATCCAGAAGGGCTATGCGAAGCTCGTCGAAAAGGGAAAAATGGATCAGGCCACAGTGGACGGGATCGTAGCGAAAATTACTCCCGGACTGAAGGAGGATCTGTGCAGGGACTGCGATCTGATCGTGGAAGCAGCCTTTGAAAACATGGAAGTAAAGAAGACAACCTTCAAGGAGCTGGATGAGATCTGCAAGGAAGGCTGCATCTTCGCTTCCAATACCTCGTCTCTTTCCATTACCGAGATCGGAAACGGTCTTTCCCGTCCGATGATCGGTATGCATTTCTTTAATCCGGCCGACCGTATGAAGCTGGTCGAGGTTATCGCAGGTGTGAATACGCCGCAGGAGACCGTTGATGCGATCAAGAAGATCTCCGAGGAGATCGGAAAGACTCCGGTCCAGGTAAACGAGGCCGCGGGCTTTGTCGTGAACCGGATCCTGATCCCGATGATCAACGAGGCCGCCTTTATTAAGATGGAGGGTGTCTCCGATGTGGCCGGGATCGACGCCGCGATGAAGCTCGGTGCGAACCATCCGATGGGACCGCTGGAGCTCGGCGACTTTATCGGTCTGGATATCTGCCTGGCGATCATGGACGTTCTTTACAACGAGACCGGCGACAGCAAATACCGTGCCTGCCCGCTGCTCCGCAAGATGGTTCGGGGCGGAAATCTGGGTGTGAAGTCCGGCAAGGGCTTCTATGTGTATAATCCGGACAGGACCAAGACACCGATCGACGCATAAGTAAGGAGAAGGAGAATAGGAATGGATTTTACATTAGACAAGAAACATGAAATGGCAAGAACCCTGTTTAAGGAATTTGCCGAAAATGAAGCCAAGCCTCTGGCCCAGGAGACCGACGAAACCGAGGTCTTCCCCCGCCAGACAGTAGAGAAAATGGCAAAGGCCGGATTCCTCGGAATCCCGGTGCCGAAGGAGTACGGCGGCCAGGGCTGCGATCCGCTGACCTATGTTATGTGTGTCGAGGAGCTTTCGAAGGTCTGCGGTACGACAGGCGTTATCGTGTCCGCCCATACGTCTCTCTGCATCGACCCGATCCTGACCTACGGAACGGAAGAGCAGAAGCAGAAATATATTCCGAAGCTGGCCTCCGGCGAGTACCTCGGAGCCTTCGCTCTGACCGAGCCCGGTGCCGGTACCGACGCCCAGGGCGCCCAGACCCGTGCCATTAAGCAGGAGGACGGCTCCTGGCTTGTAAACGGCTCCAAATGCTTTATTACCAACGGTAAGGAAGCCAACGTCTACATTGTGATCGCCGTGACTGACGTCCAGGTAGACCCGAAGGGCCGGAAGAAAAAGAGATTCTCCGCCTTTATCGTGGAAAAGGGAACCCCGGGCTTTTCCTTCGGAACCAAGGAAAAGAAGATGGGTATCCGCGGCTCCTCTACCTATGAGCTGATCTTCGAGGATATGATGCTGCCGGCGGACGCGCTTCTCGGCGCAGAAGGCAAGGGCTTCCCGATCGCGATGCATACGCTCGACGGCGGCCGGATCGGTATCGCCGCTCAGGCGCTCGGTATTGCGGAGGGCGCTCTGGACAGATGTATTGAATATACGAAGGAAAGAAAGCAGTTCGGACGTTCGATCGCCCAGCAGCAGAATACCCAGTTCAAGATCGCGGATATGTATACCCGGATCGAGGCTGCGAAGTTCTTAGTCTACGCGGCGGCGAAGGCAAAGGAGACCCAGAAGGTCTATTCCGTGGAAGCGGCCAAGGCAAAGCTTTTCGCGGCGGAAACGGCCATGGCGGTGACCACCGAGGTCGTACAGCTCTTCGGCGGCTACGGCGACATCCGTGCATACGATGTGGAACGTATGATGCGCGATGCGAAGATCACAGAGATCTATGAAGGTACATCCGAGGTGCAGAGAATGGTTATTTCGGGAGCACTGTTGAAGTAGTGGAAGGAAAAACAGGAGGATTAGGATTACATGAAAATCGTAGTATGTATTAAGCAGGTTCCCGACACGGCTGGCGGCGTACAGTTTAATCCGGACGGAACCCTGAACAGAGCGGCCATGCTGGCCATTATGAACCCGGACGACAAGGCGGGACTCGAGGCGGCTCTCCGTCTTAAAGATCAGTACGGTGCAGAGGTAACGGTACTGACGATGGGTCTGCCCAAGGCTGACGATATCTTAAGAGAAGCCTTTGCGATGGGCGCCGACAAGGCCGTCCTGGTAACGGACAGAGTCCTGGGCGGTGCGGATACCTGGGCGACCAGCTCCACAATCGCAGCAGCCTTAAAGAATCTGGAATATGACCTGATCATCACAGGCCGTCAGGCCATCGATGGCGATACGGCTCAGGTTGGCCCCCAGATCGCGGAGCATTTAAAGCTTCCGGTGATCTCCTATGCGGCCGACATCAAGATCGACGGAGATTCCGTTATCGTAAAGCGTCAGTACGAGGACCGGTATCATATGCTTAAGGCCAAGATGCCCTGCCTGATCACGGCGCTGTCCGAGCTGAACGAGCCCCGGTACATGACTCCGGGCGGCATCTTCGATGCCTATGACGAGAAGGAAGTGACGGTCTGGGGACGGCCGGATCTGAAGGAACTGGATGACGCCAATATGGGTCTGGCCGGTTCTCCGACAAAGATTGCCAAGGCCTCTGACAAGGTTCGTAAGGGCGCGGGAGAAAAGGTTGTTTTGGATACACCGGAAGAATCGGTTTCCTATATTATGGGAAAACTGACAGAGAAGCACGTGATTTAAGGAGGGCGAGAAAAGATGGGTTTAGAAGAATACAAGGGCGTATATATTTTTGCGCAGCAGGTAGATAAGAAGCTCTCAAGCATCGCCTTTGAGCTGATCGGAAAAGGAAAGGATCTGGCGAAGGATCTCGGCACCGATGTGACGGCGGTTCTGCTTGGCTCCGGTATTAAGGGACTGGCGGACGAGCTCGGCGAATACGGCGCGGACAAGGTCATTGTTGTGGACGATCCCTCTCTGGAAACCTATATGACAGAGCCCTATGCACAGGCTCTGACAGCCGTGATCAACGAGTTCAAGCCCGAGATCATGCTTGTCGGCGCGACCGCGATCGGCCGCGATCTGGGCCCCACGGTTTCCGCCCGTGTCGCTACGGGTCTGACCGCGGACTGCACCCAGCTCGACATCGGTGACTTCCCGCTCGAGCCGAAGGAGGGCGTGGAACAGAAGCATAACCAGCTCCTGATGACCCGTCCGGCGTTCGGCGGAAATACGATCGCAACGATCGCCTGCCCGAACAACCGGCCCCAGATGGCGACGGTTCGTCCCGGCGTTATGCAGAAGCTCCCGAAGGAAGCGGGACGCAAGGCCGAGGTGATCGACTTCGACGCGAAGATCGAGAAGAACAACCGCTTCGTAGAGATCCAGGAGATCGTGAAGTCCGTTGTGACGACCAAGAATATTATGGATGCCAAGATCCTGGTTTCCGGCGGCCGCGGTGTCGGCAGCAAGGAAAACTTCAAGCTCCTTGAGGATCTGGCCGAGGCCATCGGCGGAACCGTTTCCTGCAGCCGTGCGGTTGTGGAGAACGGCTGGCAGCCGCAGGATCTCCAGGTCGGACAGACCGGGAAGACCGTACGGCCGCAGGTCTATTTCGCGATCGGTATCTCCGGCGCGATCCAGCACGTGGCCGGCATGGAAGAATCGGATATCATCATCGCGATCAATAAGGACGAGGATGCGCCGATCTTTGATGTGGCGGATTACGGGGTTGTGGGCGACCTGAATAAGATCGTTCCCCAGCTTACCGAGCAGATCAAGGCGGCTATGGCTGCGAAGGCGTAAAGCGCTTTAGAACTTAAGTGTAAGGGCTGCCATGAGATATCGTGGCAGCTCTTTTTTGAAGGGTGATGGCACCGGTCGGTTTCCGGCATCCGGGTTGTTTGCCGGGGCCGTCAGGGAAGCATTTTTTAATAGCAGGAAAAGGAGACAGGATATGATCAAGGGATTTAAAATGAAGCTCTTCCCGGGCCAGGAGGAGGAGTATGAAAAACGGCATAATCAGCTATGGGACGAGATGAAGGACAGCATCCATGCTCATGGCGGAAGGAATTATTCGATCTTTTTGGATAAGGAAACGCTGACTTTGTTCGGGACGATCGAGATCGATGACGAAGAGGAGTGGGCAAAGCAGGCAGACGATCCGATCAACCGCAAATGGTGGGATTTCATGGCAGACATCATGGAAACGAACCCGGACAACTCGCCGGTGGCCGTAGACCTGCATCCGGTGTTCCATCTCGACTAAGAACGGATTCACAGGATATGTCATTGACTTAAGCCCCAAAAATGTCCCCGGAGCGCTATTCAAGAGGACCCCGGCCCGAGCATCGGGACCCGTGCTTTTTCCGGGGAGGGCAGTTCTTTTCACAGGCCTGCTTCAAATTTCTTCATAAGTATCCGACGCACAGAAAGGTCGATCCGATCCTCCGAAAGCTCTCCGGAGGAGAGGGCGGCCTTTATCGCGTTTTCGGCATCGGTGAGGGAAACCGGCATCAGCAGAAGATCCGCTCCGGCCTTTAAGGCCAGGACACAGGCCTCGCCGGCGCCGTAATGGTCGCTTATGGCCTTCATGTTCAGCGCATCGGTAACGATCAGCCCGTCATACCCCAGATCCTGCCGGAGTACTCCGTTTAAGGCCGCCTCAGAGAGCGTGGCCGGGGTATTGTCCCCGGTGATCGCCGGGACGCTGATATGGGCGGTCATGACCGCATCCGCCCCGAGTTCCCCGGCCCGTTGGAAGGGGATGAGCTCGGCCGTCTTCATTTCCCACAGCGTACGTTCGGTCAGCGCGAAGCCCTCGTGGGTATCTCCGACCGTGGAGCCGTGTCCCGGAAAATGCTTGATCGTGGACAGAATGCCGCTTTCGTGCAGCCCGCTGCAATAGGCTCCGACACAATCGCTCACAAAGGCGGGGTCCGGCCCGAAGGAGCGGTCCTTTACCACGGTGTTTTCCGGATTGGTCAGCACATCCGCACAGGGAGCAAAGTCCAGATTGAAGCCGTATTCCTTTAAGTATTTTCCGATGGCAAGACCGATCTCGTAGGCCTCCTCCTTCGATTTCACATTGCATAGATAATCAAAGCGCGGTACGTCGAAGGCGTCGTTTTTCGCGATCCGGCTGACCTTTCCGCCCTCCTCGTCGATGCAGGCAAAGAGCGGAACGCCAAGGGGCGCTTTGGCATAGCTCTGGGTGGCTTCGAGCAGGGCCTTTGTCTGCTCCGGATCAACGATATTCGGTTCAAAATAAAGGATCCCTCCGACCGGATGCTGCTCCAGAGCCTCACGCAGGGCATCGCCGGCGCTTGTTACCGTTTCGGTCTGGGTCAGAATTTCCGGGGCAACGATAAGGAGCTGGTCGATCTTCTGGTCCAGACTCATACGGGCCAGTACCGCCTCAGTAAGCATTTCCGGATCCAGATCGATATAAGCGGCATCGTCGGCGTCCTCATAAAGAAGATAGGGGCGTCTCTGCGCGCGGAAACGGATCAGATCATACTTCCAGGACGCCTTGATCTCGTCGGAGGTAAGACCCTCCTCGATCTGCCTTCGCACCTCGTCCGTCCCGCATAAAAGGTCGATGAAATACCGGTCATTGCTTCCCTTGCCGAAGAAGGACTGCTCCTGACCGAGGCTTTGATAGGCGTGGTAGGCGTCGATCAGATAGGTGAGATTGATCCCCTCATCAAAAATCTCCTGAAGCGGCTTCGTACGAAGATCCTTTCCGTAACAGGTCTCTCCGAGGAAGGGCGGCTCCGTGGCGCCAAGCATACTTTGGGGCGTGAAGGAGAAGCCGTAGCCGTCGACGTTTTCAAAATACGGGCTGCCGAAGGCATTGAAGGGAAGCTCGGTCCCGCGGCCCACGGACACCACCGTGTTTTCGAAATAACAGGTGGAGGCGTAGAGATAGATCGCGTGCATGTCCTTCAGATTCGGCGAGGGCTCGTGGGACAGAGGGACATGGGTCTGGTGGGTGTAGTTGAGACAGGGGATCACGGTAAGCTCTGCGGTCCGTCCTTCGGAAAGCCAGCCCTCTCCGTTGATCATCTGCGCCAGCTCGCCCCAGGTCATCCCGTAGACGATCGGGATCGGAAGACGCCCGACGCCGGATTTGTACGGCTCCTGCAGAATGGGCCCGTCGACATAGAAGCCGTTCGGGTTCGGCCGGTCCAGTAACACGACCTCCTTGTCCCAGGCGGCGCAGGCATCCATCATATTGTAAAGGGAAATGTAGTAGGTGAAATAGCGGAGCCCGACATCCTGCATATCCACAACGAGGGTGTCAAAGCGCTCCATATCAGAATCCGCGGGACCGTTCGTGTTCCCGTTTCCGTAAAGAGAGATCAGAGGTACGCCCGTCTTTTCATCGACTGCGTTCTCCACGGTTTCTCCCGCATCCGCCTCCCCGCGGAAGCCGTGCTCGGGAGAGAAGACCGCGGTCACATTCACATTCCGGTCTACGAGAGCGTCCAGAATGTGCTCCCCGTAGGTAATGTCGTTCCCGTCGCGGTCCTTGCCGAAGCGGATCAGACTGTCCGGATCCGACAGCGGGTCCTCCACACGGAAGGAGGCGGCATCTCCGACGATCCCGGTCTGGTTCGTGAGCAAGGCCACCGCTTTCCCCTCGAGCAGGGGAAGATAGGCATCGAACTGCTCGTCTCCGAGGACAACGGCGGGCAAAGCGGCTTCGGTTTCGGTCTCCGTTTCCGGCTCAGGCGCCGGCTCGTTCCCGGTTACATTCGGGGCTTCGCTTACGGCTTCCGTTTCCGTTACGGTTTCCGTTTCCGTTACGGTTTCCGTTTCCGGGAGCGGGCCCCCGGTCTTAATTTCCGAAGCTTCCTTCCCGCAGCCGGTCAGGGTCAGAACAAAGAAAAGAGGGATGACGGTAATACGCTGTTTCAGCTTCATGGGATGAGGAGCCTCCTTGTCGGATATTATTCGATGCTATCGGAACACGACGTCCAGCACCTCGGCCGGGGTCTTTGAAAGAAGACCGTCCGGGTCAGAAAGGCCGGCGCCGCCGATGTTCCACGAAAAGAGTCCTGCACTGTCTCCGCTGAAGGAGAAGTAGGTATCGGGATTTGCGAGCAGAACGGGATAGCGTTCATACCACTGCGGATACCAGGACGACATAATACGATCGGCAAGCGCAAAGGCCTCGCAGCTCTCGGACCAGCCGATGGCGCTAAGCTGAACGCCTCCGCCGGGAGAGCCTGCGCGGCTTTTGGAGGGCGAGCTGTGAAGGATCAGAACGCTTCCGTCGGAGCAGGTCCCGAGCGACAGAAATACATGGCCGTTGATGCTCATAATATCCCCGGGCTTAAGAGAATAGCCGTTGTCGGGAGAGGGCGCCTTGATATCCTGTGTCCTTGTCCCGAGGCCGAGGTCCGCCAGGCGCTTTCCGAAGCCCGTACTGGCGACGACATAGCCGTTCCTCAGATCCTCTTTTTCCAGGGTGTTGTAAATTACCCATCCGAGATAACCGGAGCAGTCCAGACCGGCATAATAATACTCGTTGTAGCCGCCGAAGGGATAATAGCTTTTGGCGGGGTCGCTGTCCTTATAGGTATAGGACGCATCCTGCGCGTTGAAAAAACGTACCCAGTCCCCGGATACGCCAAGGGTCCGGCTCTGCAGCGAGGAGCCCTTGTCCTGCCAGTCCCAGCCGCCGCCGTAAATATAAAGGGCGGTCCCGACCGGCATAAAGGCGGTGCGCAGAAGATTCGTAAGCGTCCGTTCGCCCGGGACGCCGCTTACCGCAGGCGTATAGGAAGAGGGCGCCGACTCCGAAACGGGGCTTACGTCCGTGATCCGGTCGCCGTCCGTTTCGATCCGGAAGGCTTCTCCCTCCACAAGGAGGTTCTGGATCGGATAAGTGGGTTCTCCGTCGGCGTCGGCCGGCCCGCTGTCGATCCCATAAACCTGCTCGCTTCCGTCGATCTCGAAGCGATAACGAAAGCTCTCCTTTGTATCCTTATTTACCTCCGGCGAACCGTAGTTTTCCACGCCGAGATAGATCGCTTCGATTCCGGTCACGTCTTCCTCCGTCGACTCGTTAAGCATGGGTGCTTCCTCCGGCTGTATGTCTGCTGCGTCCGATCCTTCTGAATTGAAATCTCCGAACTGTAAAGCGCCGGCCCGGGTGGGAGTATAGGTATTATTCGCCTCCTTCGTATCCGAAGGATCGGCCTTCGCCTTCCCGCAGCCCGCCGCAAGGAACGCTGTCAATGTAAGTAATAATAAAAATCTTCGTTTTTTCATAGTCCCTATATTAACACGAACGCGCGGGATGGTCAAAGCTGTGTCACGAGCAGGAGATGTCCAACCACCCGCTCAGGCGCTTCTTTCACAACGTAGTTGCCGCGAGGGGGTGAACCAATGTCAGTAACTTAAGCCCAAAACCTGCCTCGGAGCGCGAGTAAGAGGGCCCCGGACCGAGCACGGGGGGACCGAAGCTTTCCCGGGGGTCGGTATTATTGCGGGGCCAGCGCCAAGTCATATTTTGACACAGAAAAGAAATGCGTGTATCATGAAAAAAACATGCACCGAATGGAGAAAAATATGGGAAGATCGAATTCGGTAAAGGACCAGGTTATACGGGAAGAGAAACGGCTGGCGAAGAAGGACAGAGGAGCGCAGGCTGCGAAGCAGGAGAGCTTAAAGCTCCCTCTGATTTTGCTTGGCGCCGCCATTTATTCCCTGAGCCTGAACCTGCTGCTTCGGCCGCTCCATCTGTATTCGGGCGGTCTCATGGGCTTTGCCCAGGTCTTCGAGGCGCTTTTGAACCGGGCCGGCGTTTCCTTCGGCGGCGTCCAGTTTTCCGGTATCCTCTATTATCTGATGAATATCCCGGCGCTGATCTTGGCCTGGAAAAAGATGAGGCATCGCTTCATCATCAAGACGGTCTTTGCGATCTCCGCGATCTCGGTCCTGCTTTCCGTGATCCCGATTCCGAAGCAGCCCATACTCGATGATATGCTGACCAATGTGATCCTGGCCGGTGTTTTATGCGGCATCGGTATCGGCCTGATCCTTTATGAGGGGGCCTGCGACGGCGGGATGACCCTGATCGGTATGCTCGTGGTGTCCACGACCGGGAAGGGTACGGTGGGCCATATCGGGATCGCTACGAATCTCGTACTCTATGGCATCATGCTCTTTCTTTTTGATATACCGACAACGATCTATTCGTTCATTTTCTCCCTGTTCAGCTCGATCGCGACCGACCGGATCCACGCCCAGAATATCAACAGCCAGGTCATGGTCATCACAAAGCTCGAGGACACAAAGCCGATGGAGGTGGAGGTCATGAGCAGGCTCTACCGGGGGATGACCGAGATGCACGGGAGCGGGACCTTTACCGGAGAGGATGTGCGGGTATTTATGATCTTCGTCAGCAAATACGAGACGGCCAGGCTCCGCTCCATTGTCCAGAGCCACGACCCGAATGCCTTTATCGTTGAAACCACCGGAGTCCGGATCGACGGACATTTCCGGAAGAAGCTGGAATAGGAGAGAGGAAGCGTTGAATATCGTTTTGTATGAACCGGAAATACCGGAAAATGCCGGGAATATCGGACGGACCTGTCTGGCGGCCGGGGCGGCGCTGCATCTGATCGAGCCCCTCGGCTTCTTTTTGAATGAAAAGAGGCTGAAGCGGGCGGGAATGGATTATTGGAAGGAACTTACGGTTTTCCGCTATGCTGACTGGGAGGAATTTGAGGAGAAAAACGAAGGCGCTTCTTTGTGGTTCGTTTCCACCAAGGCGAGAAAAACCTATGACAGGGCCTCCTACGGGGAGGACGATTTTCTGGTCTTCGGAAAGGAAAGCGCGGGGCTCCCGGAGGAGCTGCTGGTGCAGCATGAGGAGCGCTGCATCCGGATCCCGATGGTCGAAAAGGCGAGGTCTTTGAACCTTTCCAACGCGGTTTCCATTGTTCTCTATGAGGCGATGCGGCAGAACTCCTTTTCCGGGCTTAAGACAAAGGGAGAGCTGCACCGGCTGAGCTGGCAGGGACAGACCGATCAGCCCCTGCCGATATAGTGGATACAGAGCATTGTAATATCATCAAACTGCTCGGCGCCCTCCGTAAAGCGCTCCAGATCCTCTGAGACAAGTCTGCACACAGCGCCGGCAGCCCCGTTCTCGTCTTCGGCTTCCGGTCCGTTTTCTCCAAACGAGAGCAGGCTCTTCAGCCGTTCCTCTCCGTACATCTCTCCGGCCGGATTGTTGCCCTCCGTAACGCCGTCTGTATACAGGAACAGGATATCTCCCTCCTTCAGGCGTACCTGCTGCTCCATATAGAAGGTGTCCTCGGCTCCGCCCAGCACGTATTTCCGCAGGATCCGGACAAACTGCGGTTTCCCGTCACGGATCAGGATCGGCGGGTTGTGGCCGGCGTTGACCGCATGGAGGATCCCGGTCTTTAATTCCAGATATCCCATCCAGGCGGTTACAAACATATCCGTTTCGTTGTTCTCATAAAGACCCTTATTCGCCCGGGTAAAGACCTCATTCAACGGGAGATTATCTTCTGCAAGGGATTTGATCACGCTTTTTGCACGCATCATAAACATCGCCCCCGGAATGCTCTTTCCGGATACATCGGCGATCAGAAAGCCCAGCTTATCCTCGTCGACCATATAGTAATCATAGAAATCCCCGCCAACGACCCTGGCGGCCTTCATGGAGGCGAAAAGCGAAAACTCCTTATGCTCCGGGAACGGAGGAAATACGGACGGAAGAGAGGAGCGCTGGATCTCTTCGGCGATCGCCAGATCCTGATCGATCCTGGCGGCCTCTTTTGCGATCAGAGCCTTCAGCTTATCGACCATTTTGTTCACATCCTCCGAAAGCTCTTCAAATTCGGCAAAATCCCGGACATTTACACGTTCGCTCAGGTCCCCCTCCGTGATCTTATTCATGGAGGCGTTTGCGGCCTTCAGTCTGTCGATGATTCCACGGCGGACCAGATGCCGAATGATAAAATAGAGAACGAAAAAGCACAGCCCGATCACAAAGGTATTGGAGATCGTATTCTCCAGGATCGGCTCCAGGAGGCTTCTCAGGGAGGATCCGCAAAGGTAATAGATCCCGTCATAGAAGTCGATCATGATGAGAAGGATCTTCCCGTCTGACCGGAACGTTTCCATACTGTGGTGATACTCTCTTTCGGGGTCTATCTGGATTCCGGTAACGGAAATGTTTTCTCCGTAATGTATATCGCCAAGCGATTTGAGGATCGTTCCGTCGCTTTCGAGCATATATTTGTAGGTGTCGTCGTCCTTGCTTTCAACGAAGTCGTTCCGGATGGCCTCCTCCTTCAGCTTTTGGTTTGTCTCCGGATCAATGCCGATCAGCACAACCCCGTCCTGCTTGTCTGTATTGTTATAATATGCCGCGAGATAAAGGATGCTTTGATCGTTTTCCCCGATCTTGATACCTTCCGTGTTCAGATAGGTAAGATAGGTGTTAGCCGCGACCTGAAAATTCATGGAGTCGGTCATCTTTGAACAGATATCCATAGAGGAAAGGTCCTGACCCGTCATCCCCGGCACATTGGAATACAGAACCCGGTCGTTCTGATCCAGCAGAAAAAGCCGGTAGTCCGAATACTCATCGGCATTTTCTTCAAATCGCAAAACCGCCTTATCTAAATCGTCCTCGTGTGTTTCCGCCATGATCATATTCGTCACGTCATCGTATTTTTTGTGCAGGTCAATCGCGGAAGACATACGATAATAATTGATGTTCATGGTCGATTCATTCACAAAATCGTTATAGCGGATCTGGCTTTTAATAAAAAAGGCGATGAAGCCTGCGGTAAAGTACGTTATCAGAAAGATCAGCAGCAGCCTCCTTGCAAAGAAGCTGGAGATGGTTTTCTTTTTCTTATCCATGAGCGCTTCCCAACAAAAGCATGACACTACGCGGCATTAACCGGATACTCTCCGCGCAGAACTTTCCGTGCATCTTATTCTCCGGATCCCCGGAATAGAGCACGGTCCTCCATTTCATTCCTTCGGGGATCACAGGGAGCTCGAAGGTATGCTCCTCCCAATGTTCATTTACGGCACATAGGATAAAGGAATCCTCTTTCGTACCAAAGTCTGCCGCCGGCTCCGCGTACATAAAGCCAAACACCAGAAACGGCTGATTTCTGTCCAGCTCCCAGGGCTTTTCCCCATGCCAGGACAATTCCGGATAACCGGAGGAATTATGTCCTTCAAAGAACGAATCCCTGCGGATCACCGGATGCGCCATCCGAAACGCGATCAGGCTGCTTACATACTCAAAGACATCGGCGTATTTTTCCAGCCTCGTCCAGTCCAGCCAGGATGTTTCCGAATCCTGAGAGAACGCGTTGTTGTTTCCGAATTGGGTATTGGCAAATTCATCGCCCGCCCAGAACATCGGGATCCCTCTGGACAGAAACAGGAGCGTCATCGCGTTTTTCATCTGCCTTCTGCGAAGAGCGTTGACCTCGGGATCGTCCGTTTCGCCCTCGGCGCCGCAGTTCCATGAGCAGTTGTCGTAGTCGTGGTCCATCGGGGACGAAAAGGCGTTTGTTTCGTTATGCGTCTCCTGATACGAGACGGAATCGTAGAGGGTAAAGCCGTCATGCGAGACGATATAATTCACGGAGGACGTCGGCGTTCCGTGCGGGAACATATCGGGAGACCCCTCGATCGTCCGGATCACGTCCGGCCCGTCGGAAGCGCCGCCCTTGATAAAGCGCTTTACGGTATCCCGCGTCCTCGGATTCCAGTCAGCCCAGGTGCTGGAAAACTCACCGATCGTAGAAAGCCCGGCCGGATCCCAGCC
Organism: Lachnospiraceae bacterium; assembly: GCA_017450105.1. Taxonomy (GTDB): domain Bacteria; phylum Bacillota; class Clostridia; order Lachnospirales; family Lachnospiraceae; genus RUG12461. The sequence continues at coordinate 23,586 of JAFSXC010000012.1, forward strand.
CTCGGAGATCAGCATGCTCCGGCTCAGGATCGGGTCATCCATCAAAGACTCCAGAAGCGGAGGACTCAGCATCGGGGTACCGTCCTGCCCCCGGACAAAGATCGGAGCCTCGTCCACCCGGAAGCCATCCACATGATAGCTGGAAACCCAGTAGCGCAGGGAATCGATGATAAAGCTCCGGACCACCGGGTTATTGCAGTTCAGGGTATTTCCGCAGGCGGAATAATTGGAATAGGAGCCGTCCTCGTTCATAATGTAGTAGGTCCGGTTGTCGATTCCACGGAAGGAGATATGCTCTCCGTCATCCCCGTACTCCCCGGTATGGTTGAACACGATATCCAAAATGACCGCGATCCCGTTCTTATGAAGCTGCTTGACCATATTCTTCATCTCATCGACGGCCATAGCAAGCGGCCCGGTATGAGAGTAGCCGTTTTTCGGGGAAAAATAGTTGTAGGTTACATAGCCCCAGTAATTGCAGTATTCATCGGTCAGACACGGAATAAACTCCTCAAATTCAAAGACCGGCATCAGCTCGATACAGTTGATGCCCAGCTTTTTCAGATAGGGGATCTTCTCGACGATCCCCGCAAAGGTTCCCTTGTATTTGACCCCGCTGGACTCATGCCGGGTAAAGCCGCGGACATGCATCTCATAGATCACAAGATCCTTCGGCGGGATCTCCAACGGTCTGTCTCCCTCCCAGTTATAATCCTCGCGGATAATGCGCCCACGCCGCTGAAAATCGGAGTCCCCGTAGGTGCGCTCATGCCAGACGTCGCGGCCGGAGACCATCTTCGCATAAGGATCCAGAAGGATCTTCGTCGGATCAAAGCGGTAGCCCTTTGCATGGTCCCGCGGGCCGTCGAAGCGGTAGCCGTATTCGGTGTTTTCCCAGTCCAGATCAAACACCATTACGGAGTACACGCTTCCGACGCGAAACTCGTCGGTCAGTTGGATCGTAAGAAAGGGCGTTGCTGCCCCGAGCCGGTACAGCAGAAGCTCACAGCTCGTCGCATCCTTCGAATAGATCGAGAAATTGACGCAGTCGTCGGATACCAGCTCAGCTCCGAACGGGATCGGTCTTCCGGGTTTGTAGTGGATCCCGTTTTTTTCATGTGTAGGAAATTCGTCGATTCTTTTCAAGCTTACCTCCTCTATAATCACACGTTTATATCTGACTAAATCCGGGGGCCGGATGCCGATCCCGTTTAATGCGCAAACTGGCTCAGATAGAGGTCGGAATAGAAGCCCTTCTTTGCCATCAGCTCGTTATGATTACCCATTTC
>JAFSXC010000129.1 GCA_017450105.1 Lachnospiraceae bacterium
GCAGCCAGCGGGATCAAAGCCGACAGCAGAAGGACAACCCGGAAGCTCAGCTTCCCCTGTTTTTTCTCTTTCATCTGAAATACCTCCCAAATCCCATTTTTTTCAAGGTTTTGTACGATATTAAACTGTCCGTTTATTTCAAGTATACTAAAGTTTGATTTAAATTCAAGAACAATATTCGGTTTTTTCAAGCTCCTGCTTCATCGCTCTCAGAGCCTTGCCGCGATGGCTTCTTTTGTTCTTTTCCTCCGGCGACAGCACCGCCGAGGAGCATCCGCATTCCGGAACCTGGAAGATCGGATCATAGCCGAAGCCGTTTTTCCCCTCCGGTTCAAAGCCGATGTAGCCTTCAAAGGTCTTTCGCACCACCAGCTCTCTCTTATCCGGCAGCACCGCGGCCACCGCACAGACAAAACGGGCCGTTCGCTTTTCCTTCGGCACACCCTCAAGCTTTTCGATCAACGCCCGGTTCTTGATCTCATGCGGCGTATCCTCTCCCATGAACCGGGCCGAGGTTATTCCCGGAGCTTTGTTCAGATAATCGATCTCAAGCCCCGAATCATCTGCCAGGACCACCGCTCCCGTTTTCCCGGCCACGGTCCGCGCCTTGATCAGCGCGTTTTCCTCAAAGGTCGTTCCGTTTTCATCGATCTCAACCTCGATCCCGGCCTCCTTCATGGAAAGGATCCGGCAGGGAAGATCCTTCAGGATCTCCCGAATTTCCTTCATCTTATGTTCGTTTCCGGTAGCAAAAATAATATCCACGACGGTTTCCTCCAATTGGAACCTATTTTACCATCTTTTGGCCTTCTTTACAAACCAAAACGGGAGAAGTATACTTAACTTGATCTGCTGTTCAGAGGCGCTGAACCAGCGGAAAACCCTTTTCAGAGGAGGTTTTTATGGAAAAATATGTGAATCTGCGGAATGTGATCCGCGTGCTCTCGGTGCTTCTCATCATCTTCTATTTTATACCGAGCTTTATGGTATCCTGCGGAGGAGTGAATGTTCATATCAGCGCCGCAAGCTCCACCTTCGGGATCCGTGCGCAGGGAGAACAGGTCACCGACCCCTCGCCGGCCATGATCCTGGTTCTGCTGATCCCGATCGTGATCCTTCTGTTTTATACCATCCAAAAGAAGCTGCCCGCTTCCTTTACCGATAAGCTGCTGGCCATCATCGGGCTCTCCGGTACCGGTATCGATCTGCTCATGCAGATCATCTTCGTTGCCGGTGTCCATAAGCAGGTCGGCGGTTATGAGTTCCGGGTGCTCGGAGGTTACATCTTTACGATTCTCTTTATCTGTATCCTTGCCGCGGCCTTCCTCCCGATCCTGATCGGGAAAATGTCTCCCGACCAGCCGCTCCTTATAAAAACCGGAGGGAAATATAAGGTACAGGGCCTGCCGGCCTTAAAAAGACCCGGGCGCTCCCGCCCCTGTCCCTCCTGCGGCGCGATGAACGCGGCCACCGCGAAATTCTGCTCCGGCTGCGGAAGTGCGCTGCCGGAAATGGCGCCGCCGGCGCAGAGCGCGCAGCCGATGCCGCCCGTACAGCAGGCCCAGCCGGACCAGACGGTTCCCTCTGAGAGCGCATCGGCAGTTTCGGCCGAAGCGGCACCGGCAGTTCCGATGACGCAGGCAGCACAGGCGGAGCAGGCAGCGCAGGCAATCCAGACTTCCCAGGCAGCGCCGACGGCGCAGACGCAGGCGGCGCAAGCTCAGGCGATGCAGACGCAGGCAGCACAGACGCAACCCGCGCAAGCTCAGTCACTGCAGGCGCCGACAGCACAGACGCGACCCGCACAGGCGCAGTCAATGCAAGCTCCGACAGCACAGCCCCAGACCGCACAGGCACAGTCAATGCAAACGTCGACAACACAGCCCCAGACCGCACAGGCGCAGTCAATGCAAACGCCAACAGCACAGTCCCAGACCGCACAGGCGCAGTCAATGCAGGCAACGCAAACGGCGCAGCCTCTGCCATCCGGGCCTCAGCCGATACCGGCAGCGCAGGCCGCGCAGCAGGCCCGGCCCGTTCGTCCGATGCCGCAGAATATCCAGCAGGCGCAGCCCGTAAGGCCGGCGCAGCAGAACGCACAGCCCGCGCAGCCCGTAAATCCGGCGCCGCAGAACATACAACAGGCGCAGCCTGCAAGGCCCATGCAGCAGCCCAGGCCCGTAGTAAGACCGATGGAGCAGCCCGGACAGCCGGTGCAGACAGCCCAGACCAGCCAGCCAATGCCGCAAGGCATACAGCAGGCTCAGCCCGCCCAGCCAATGCCGCAAGGCATACAGCAGGCCCAGCCCGCCCAGCCAATGCCGCAAGGCACACCGCAGGCCCAGCCCGCCCAGCCAATGCCGCAGGGCATACAGCAGGCCCGGTCCGCCCGGCCGATGACGCAGACTGTCCGGCAGCCGCAGCCCGCAGGGCCCATGCAGCAGCCCATACAGCCCGGCCGGCCAGTCCCCCGCTTCTGCATAAGCTGCGGAGCCGAGCTCATTGCCGGAGCCAGATTCTGCATGAAATGCGGAACCCCGATAGCCTGAGGAAGCGCCGATCGATTCCGCCCTTCCATAAAAGGCTCCGAGTAGATGTACCGTAGGACAAAGCCGCAGAAAACCGCAGAGGAAAGGCGCAAGCGCCCGCGGTTTTCGCACAGGAAACGCATAAATCAAAGTTTTCCCTGATATAAAAAAAGAAGCAGATGCCGCTTTCTCCATAAAATGGAAATAAGGCATTTGCTTCTTTTTTCAGCTTCTACAGCTCCAGATCCGCCGCCGCCCGGGCCACCGCATTACAGATCCCCTCCGCAGCCAGGTCCTGATATTCCTCCTTCTGCAGCTTCTGCAGATCGTTGTGATTGCTCATGAACCCGATCTCCAGGAGCAGCACCGGCACATCGGAATGGTGGATCACATAGATCTCGTCTCCTGCGGTAGCTCCCCGGTTTTCCGAGCCCAGCACCGCCGTAAGCTCCTCAGAGAAGATCTCCGCCAGCGCCTTCGCATCGTAATCCAGTCCCGCCGCACTCTTGTACAGCACCGTCGTTCCGCTGGCCTTGTCGTTCCGCTTCGCCGCGTTGTTGTGGATACTGAGGAAAAGATCCGCTTCGCTTTCGTTGGCAAGCGCCACCCGCTCCTCAAAGGAAGGATTCTCGTCCCCGTTTCTCGTATAGTAGACCCCGAGCCTGTCCCCGAAGCGATTTTTCAGCGCAAGGATCGCCTTCTCGCTGAAGGCCAGGTTCAGATCCTTCTCAAGGACCTCCTCCCGCACGGCTCCCGAGGACGTGCCTCCGTGTCCGGCATCGACCACGATCACATAATCATATTTCTCGTGAGGCGTGATCAGATCCAGATAGAGGTATTCCCCACCGTCCCGCCGCCGGTATTCCATGGGCTTGTCCGTCGTAATATCAAGGGTTCCCCGGTCATTCGCGCTTTCGTAGGTCAGGTCCAGGATGCTCTCCGGCGTTCCGAGCATCGGATAGCGGTACATATAATTCTCCTCCGCGCCGGGAAGGGTCAGTTCGATGGTCTTATGGATGGGATCGTTTACGATCAATGCCTCGGATGCGTCGTGGCCGAAGGGCATCGCGATTCTAAGCTGTTCATCGAAGAACACCTCCTCCTCCCGGATCTCGGAAACCGTGTTGTTGTACTGTAAAAGCTCCAGACCCGAAAGCTCTGTGATGTTTTCCCGCGCGGCCGCCTCCCTCAGGTACTCCTGCCGGACGCTTTCCTCATAGGTATGCAGCGACGGCAGATAAAAGAACGAGGTACATACAAAGATCAGCAGCCCAAAGGTAACGAGCGTACAGATGCGTACAATTTTGTCTTCCATTGTCAGTATTTGTCCCTATTGCTTTTTCGGTGGCTTTTTCCCGAAAAACTGATAAAACTTCGTTTCGATCATGCCGTTGTAGATTTTGCGGTTCTTATCCGCCCTCCGGCCGATCCATTTTTCCGTATCGGTCTGGTTCGTGATCACAAACAGCGACCAGTCCGAAAGCGCCAGAAATCGCTCCCCCAGCACATGGTAAAGTCCCGGAAGGGCCTCCTTTTCCGAAAGCCTCTCCCCATAGGGAGGATTCGTAACGATGAGCCCGTATTTCTTCGGATGGGAGAGCCTCACCACATCCCGCTCCTGGAAATGGATGTTTTCCGACACACCCGCACGCTGCGCATTCTCCCGCGCCGTTTTCAGAACTCCTGCATCAATATCATAGCCCTGGATATCCGAAGCACAGGAAGGAAGGATCAGGTCCGCGGCCTCCTCTCTCACCTCTCTCCAGAGCGCCCTCGGAATCAGGTTCTCCCAGGCCTCCGCCGTAAACGAGCGGTCCCGGCCCGGCGCCATATTCCGGGCGATCATCGCCGCCTCGATCGGGAAGGTGCCGCTGCCGCAGAAGGGGTCCACGAGGATCCGCCCGTCGCGAAACGGCGTAAGCATAAGAAGCGCCGCCGCCAGCGTTTCGGACAGGGGTGCATCCCCTGCGGCCGGGCGGTAACCGCGCTTATGTAAGGAGGGGCCGGTGGTATCCAGCGTAAAGAAGACCTCGTCCTTGTGAAGAAAAACGCGGAAAGGATAGGAGGCTCCCGTTTCCGGGAACAGGTCCTTATGAAGGGCGCTTCTCAGCCTTTCGACCATGGCCTTTTTCCCCACGGACTGCAGATCGGAGGGGCTGAAAAGGCGGCTTCGGATCGATGAGGCCTTGGCAATCCAGAATTTAGCGTCCGCCGGAAGGTATCTCTCCAGCGGGAGCGACAGGATACCCTGAAAATATTCCTCGTAGGTCGTCGCCGGAAAGCGGCCCGCAAGAAGCAGGACCCGTTCCGCCGAACGGAGAAAAATATTGGCACGCGCAATTGCCTCGGCGTCTCCGGTAAAATGGACACGTCCGTCGGAAACCTGGGTGCAGTCATAGCCGAGATCGTAGATCTCCCGTTTCAAAACCGCCTCCAGCCCGAAATGGCAGGGGCAGACCAGTTCAAAAAGTTCAGAGGTCATGGTATTTTATCATCGCCAGAAGAGGCTCCACATCCGTCCCGCCCTTTTCCCTGTAGCGGTCGATCACGGCCATCAGCCTTTTCTTGTCCTTTTCTCTGTTATTGTTCCATCGCTCGATCCGGTTGGCGAAGTTCGGATTGTTCGCGAGCGTTCCCCGGCAGGCGGCGGACATCGGGCAGTGGGTAAACAGGATGTCCCTTGTAACCTTGTTCAGTCGGAGGCTTCCCTTTGTTTCATAGCGGACCCAGGTCAGGTAATCCAGAATAAATACCTCGCGGAAATTGTTCTTGGCCCGGGTCAGAGCCTTATGCAGCTTCTCCCGGATTTCGGGATTCAGCTCCCGGTTTTTCCGGTAGAATTGGAGATAATCGCAGTATCTGGCCGTCAGGGAGTCCTCGGTCACATCGTTCCAGCGGGCGCCCTCCACCTTCCGGCAGTATTCCCACCGGTATCTTCCGCAGGTCAGAAGCATCTGGTCGTCCAGTTCTCCGTCGAACAGGATCGGGAAGATGAACCGCGCCGGCGTATTGTTCCGGACACCGGCCGTTTCCTGCCACATCATCGCGCGGACCCCGTAATTCGGCATCAGGATAATGTTCGGCAGGATCTCCTCCTTCGTCATCTCGACATTGATCCCGAATTCCGGATCCGAGAAACGGCTGTCGTGGTAGAACAGGGAATAGTCGGTCTCCTTGATCCGGTCGATGGCCGCCTCCAGGTCTCTCGCCTTCAGAAGGAGCTGGGAAACGTCCTTGATCAGGTCATCGGCGCTAAGCATCGGGCAGAAGGTCAATACCCTTCCGTAGGTAGTCCGGCCGTTGGATTTCACCATATTGTCGATCTCAAAGGCCACCTTCTTCCAGCCGTCCCTTCGAAACTCCTCTGCCTCCCGTTCGGTCATGCGGCCGTTCTTCTTTTCATCCCGGAGATAAGCCTCGAAGTCCATGTCGAATTCGTTCTTGGACGGCTCGTTCTTGCCGCCGTAGATGGACATGAGCCATTGCGGCAGCGTATAGACATGCTTGCTGGAAAAGTCCTTAAGATGGCAGGCCGCCTCCAGCAGCTTTTCGGCATTTTCCTTCCCGCACAGATCGATGTCAATCAATCCGAAATGCAAAAACAGGGTCACCGCCGCCGGCAGGCCCGTCTTTCCGATCGACCGCTTAAAGACCGCTTTATAGACCTCGTAGAAGGCGTTGGTCAGCATACGGCGGAGCTTTCTTGTGGCATCATCCGTATCGTTCGGATCCGGCAGGGTCCGGTACTGGGCGATCATATCTCCGAGCTCCCTGGCCTTGTCCTTCGGCATATTCACAAACTCGACGATCTCCCGCAGTGGATTATCCGAGAGCGTAAGAAGCTCCTTCTCGCCTTCCTCCTCGTAAAGCTCCTCCGGCTCGGGCTCCGGCGCCTTCGGGTGCTTCGTCTCCTCGATCAGCTTCCGGTAGTATTCGAGATTATCCAGGGCCGGAATCCCCCGCGTCAGGTATTTGGCCGCGGTCAGGATCTCCCCGGTCATCAGCATTTCATTTTCCGCAAAAAAGGCCTCGATCTTCGGCAGCGGCTGCTTGGCATAGGCCAGGTAGAAATTCTGTCGAAAGGCCTCCGGCGTCTGAGGAAATTCGGGATCCTCGCGCAGGTCCTGCATCTCATCCAGGAGCTTATCGATCCGCGCCGCGATCTGGCTCGTCGTATTCATTACCGCCAGAAGAAACACCGCCTTGTAACCCTTTTCCCCGTAAATCGCGGATAAGGATTTCGGCGATTCATAAGGGATCGCATAGAGCTTCCCGTCCTCCTCGGCCACATAGTCGTATTTATAGGTATTTCCGAGGCAATCCGGGATTCCAAGCACATTTCCGCCCTTCAAAACCAGCTCCGCATTCTCCGTCTCGATCCGGACCGACCCTTTGATCAGCCAGAAGATATGCGTCAGCTTCATCCCCTTTTTTATGATATGCGAACCCCTGGTCACTTCCACCACCGAAAGCATTCCACCTCTCCTTTCGCCCCTGCCGTCCTGTTGTTTCTTGTTACGGAGCCCGGTCCTCCCCCGGCCGCACCCGGCCTTTTCTGTAAGCCGATCGAACCCGGCAGAAAAAGCCCTGCACCCTGTCCGGTCAGCGCAGCTCCACTTATTTTAGCATGGACGCAAAACCCTTTCAATGCTATAATACCGAAAAAATAAGCAAAAGGGAGGTTCCTAATGGATCAGTATTCAACCGAAACAAAATGCGTGCAGGCGGGTTATACCCCGAAGAACGGCGAGCCCCGCCAGATCCCCATTGTCCAGTCCACAACCTTTAAATACGATACCAGCGCGGATATGGGAAAGCTCTTCGATCTGGAGGCCGCCGGATATTTCTACACCCGTCTTCAGAACCCCACGAACGACTATGTAGCCGCCAAGATCGCGGCCCTGGAGGGCGGAACCGCCGGGATGCTTACGAGCTCCGGCCAGGCCGCCAGCTTCTTTTCCCTGTTCAATATCTGCGAAACCGGCAGCCACATCGTCGCCTCCTCCTCGATCTACGGAGGAACCTTTAATCTGATCGCCGTAACCATGAAAAAAATGGGGATCGACGCCACCTTCATCTCTCAGGACTGCTCCGAGGAGGAATTAAATGCTGCTTTTCAGGACAATACCCGCGCCGTATTCGGAGAAACCATAGCAAACCCCGCGCTGACCGTCCTCGATATCGAAAAATTTGCCCGCGCCGCCCATGCCCACGGCGTGCCGCTGATCGTGGATAATACCTTCCCGACGCCCGTGAACTGCAGGCCCATCGAATGGGGAGCCGATATCGTAACGCATTCCACGACAAAATACATGGACGGCCACGGTACCGCGGTCGGCGGAGCGATCGTGGATTCCGGCAGGTTTAACTGGATGGAGCATAAGGAAAAATACCCGGGCCTGACCGAGCCGGACGAATCCTATCACGGGATCGTCTATGCCGAGAAATTCGGTCAGGAGGGTGCCTTCATTACCAAAGCCACGTCCCAGCTCATGCGCGACCTCGGCTCGATCCAGTCGCCCCAGCATGCCTTTTATCTGAATCTCGGACTCGAGTCCCTCCATGTCCGGATGCAGCGCCATGTAGAAAACGGCCAGGCTGTCGCAGAGTTTTTAGCCTCCCACCCGAAGGTGAAGAAGGTAAGCTATCCCGGTCTGCCGGGCGATCCCTACCATGCGCTTGCCGAAAAGTATCTCCCCAGGGGAGGGTGCGGCGTTGTATCCTTTGAGATCGAGGGCGGCAGAAGCGCCGCGGAGGAATTTATGAAGAAACTCCGGTTATGCGCGATCGAGACCCATGTGGCTGACGCCAGAAGCTGCTGCCTGAATCCGGCCACCTCGACCCATCGCCAGATGACGGATGAACAGCTTTCGGCCGCCGGCATCCCCGCCGGCCTGATCCGCATCTCCTGCGGCCTCGAGGCCAAAGAAGACCTGATAAAGGACCTTGACCAGGCTCTGTAAAGCAAACGAAGCCGCCGCTGTATCAAAGGGACTGTCCCATAGACACACAGCGGCGGCACATAGCTGAACCGATAACGCAAAAAACACAGGGGAGCAATCCCCTGTCATTTCTTTTTTTCTTTTTCGAAGAACTCCTCCAGTTTTTTCAAAAGCGCGGGTTTATCTATGGTCTTAAGGAGGTAGTCCGCCGGCTTAAGGCTTATGACGGAAAGGACACTTTCCCGATCTCCGTGGCCGGTCAGAAACATCACGGGGATCTGTCCGGTTTCGGAATCGTTCTTCAGCATCTGGAGCACCTGCGGTCCGTTCGCGATCGGCATCTCGTAATCCAGAAGCACCAGATCCGCCTTGTTCCGGGCCAGGAAGCTGATGGCCTGGACCCCGTTTCCGGCCATGCCCACATGGTAGCTTCCCTTCAGCCACTCGTAAACGGTCCTCATGTAGGTAATATCATCATCTACGATCAGGATCGTCTTCTTCCGGTTTTCACCGGTATTCTCCTCGATATAGCTTCGGATACATCCGGTCAGCTCATCCATCACAAGCGGCCGCATAAACCATTTCAGGACGAGACTATCGGGGATAAGCTTTTTCACGATGTCGTGCTGCTCCTCGTCTCCGATCAGAATAAACCGCCGGTCCAGGTCGGCAGCCATATCCCGAAGATACACGAGCTTATCGGTTATATCCGCAACGTCCTCGTTCATAAAGAGGATGATCAGCTCCACCTGCTGGCGGTATCTGTCGATCTCCTTTATATCTCCGCGGTTAAACGCAACCGGGATCCCGACGGTTTCCAGCTTCCCCACCAGGCTCTTCGCCAGGAAGCTCTCCGTTGTGCTGACCACCAACACCTGAACGTTCATTTCCAACTCCTTCGAGGGTTTCCGGGCAGCCCTGGTTTAGTCAATATTCAGGATCTCCGAGAACCCGGTTACCTCAAAGATCTCGTTTACCTCCTCCGAAGCATTCCGGACGACCATTTTCCCCTTCTTCATCATAAGCTTCTGGGCCGTCAGGAGCACTCTCAGGCCGGTAGAGGAGATATAGTCCAGCTTCGCAAGATCGAACACCAGCAGCTCGACTCCTTCCAGGCCTCCCTTTAACTGGGTCTCAAGCTCGGGAGAGGTCGTCGTATCCAGCCTTCCCTCCAAAGCAAAGGTCAACTCATTTCCTTCCTGTTTCTTTTCAATATTAAGCATTTCTTCCTCCTTTATAGTAACCGAAATTCATCTGTCCCCTATTCTACGTGGAAACTCCCTTCTTTGCAAGTACAGGTTTTAAAAAACCTGTTTAAGCATGAATATTCTTCCTGCTCCGCTTATCCGCATACATAAGCTTGTCCGCGCGATGGATCACGTCGTTCACCGTCCGATCCCGCCCCGGGTCATAGGACGCAAGCCCCATAGCAACGGAAATCCGTTCCCAGTCGTTTCCCGCGGCTGCATTGAGCCCGGTCAGCGTCTTTTTAAACGCCGAGGATAAGGCATCCCGGTTCTCATAATCCTCGTTTTTTAAAATGGCGGCGAACTCATCCCCGCCCACGCGGAAGACGGGACTGTGCTTAAATACCTGGCCGATCGCGCGGCTCGCGGTCTTTAAGTATTCATCTCCTTTTTCGTGGCCGAATCTGTCGTTGATCTGCTTCAGATCGTCGCAGTCAAACATACCGATGGCAAAGCCGAGGCGCCCCGGTTCGAGGTCCATTTGCTCCTGCAGCTCCTCCAGGGCCTTTGCAAACGCTCCCTTATTCTTTACATGGGTCAGCGCATCGATATATACCTGCTCGTTCAGGTCGCTGATATGCTCCTTCATATGGCCGGAAAGATGGCGGAAGGTCTTCGTAAGCCTTCCCACCTCGTCATCCTTATCATAGACCAGCGTGTGAGAATAGTTTCCGTTCTCCATCTGCTCCGCCGCTTTTGTGAGCTGCTCCAGAGGCTTTGTGATCCTCCGGGTAAACAGCATCATAAAGAGCCCCGCGACGATCAGGACCTCGACGGACACGATCAGGATGTTCATTACGAGCTCCTTCCAGTCTCCCTCGGTTTCGGAAACCGGGACGGTCACATTCAGCCGCATTCCATTGCTCAGAGGCAGCCATGCAGCCACTCTGTCCACCCCCTCGTATCTGTACCGCAGGAAGGTGCTGTCTCCCACCGCTCCCTCAGGCGCCTGGGGCGTATTCCCGGCATTGAGTGTCGAAACATCGATCCTCGGATGGTAAAAGAGCTTCCCCTTCTCATCATTGATAAAGGCATAGCCGTTATCATAGAGACGGATGCTGTCCACCTGCTCCGCCATTGTGGAATAATCGATCTCAATTCCCACGACCCCGACAAACTCACCTTTATAGTAGATCGGCTCGTTGTAGGAGATCACACGCATATCCAGATTATCCGTTATGTACGGAGGCAGCCATATGGGCTTTCCCTCGTGCTTCGGAACCGTAAACCAGACCAGCTTTGAGGTATCCTCCACATCATACTGGGTAATATCGGTCACCTCATGCTCGGTAAAATCCCGGCCGTCCAGGTTGGTATACCAGAAGCCCTTTACCTGGTCGGAGACCGAGGGATCAATACGGTAGTAGTAGGTCAGAACCTCGTTTGTTTTCGAGGCGACCTCGTCAAAAAACGCGCTCACATGCTCCACATGCGCTGAAAGCTTCCGGTCCTCCAGCCCGTCCAGGTCCGACTCCGCGAAATCGGAAACCTTTCCGACGGAATTCTGTACACTGTCAAAATAATAGTCAAGATTCCGTTCTCCGGTCTCACACAGCAGAAGCAGAAGCTGTTCGGACTGGCGTCCCTCGGAATTCCGTATAAAGAGCGCGCTGAGTATCATGACGATCACAAAGACCGCCATGATGACCCCCAGCATCATTACCGTTAATCTCGTTCTGATCGAATGCATCCTGAAACCTCACCTCTTCTCCTCGGCCACGCGCTGAAGTATCCGGATCTCGAATTCCTTCGGATGGAGCGGCTTCGAAAAATAGTATCCCTGAACGATCTGGCAGCCCAGATCCTTAAGAAGGCGTATCTGTTCCTCGGTTTCGACGCCCTCGGCGATCACCGGTATGTTCATGCTTTTTGCGATACCGAGGATCAGAGCGACAAGCTGGATATCCTTTTCGCTGTGTTCGATATTCCGGATGAACATCCGGTCCATTTTCAATACATCCACCGGCATGGCGCTCAGCATGTTTAATGACGAGTAGCCGGTCCCGAAATCGTCCATTTCCAGGACATAGCCCTTCCTCCTCAGGCGCTCCACCACACGGATCACCTGGTCCGCGTTTTCCGTATAGGCGGATTCGGTCACCTCCAGCTTTAAGACCTCCTGTTCCAGACCGTTCTGGCGGACGATCCCGTCCAGCGTTTCCTCAAGCGCCGGGTCGAACACATCCACCCGGGAGAGATTCACGGAAACCGGAAGGGTCACCCCGTATTCCGCCCGCCATTTCGCGATCTGCTTCGCCGCCTCCGCCCAGACGTATTTATCCACCTCTCCGATCTTTCCGTTCTTTTCAAAGACCGGAATAAACGAATCCGGGCTGATCAGACCGAGCTCCGGATGCTGCCAGCGGATCAGAGCCTCTGCGCTCATGAGCCGCGGTGTATCCGACTGGATATCGTATTTCGGCTGGTAATAAACCTCAAATTCGAAGGAGTCCAGCGCCCGTCTCAGGTCATTCTGCAGACGCTGCTCCAAAATTTCCTTTTCACGGACGGAGTCATTGAAGACGATCAGATGCTCTTTGTAATGGCCGCGCGCCATGCTGCAGGCCGCGCGGGCCATGTCGAACTGCTGCAGCGGCTCCAGATTTTCCTCCGCGGGCATTACGCCCATGCGAAGACGGAAATAGAGTGAAAGAATTGCAAACTTCCGGCAAAAAAACTTTCGGATTTTTGCTTATGATGGTATGATGATTCGTATAAGACTTACAAGGATACTGTTCTCCAATGTCAGTAACTTAAGCCCAACGCTTTCCTCGGAGCGCGAACAGGAGGGCATTGGGGTGTGAATCATAACTGTGGACAAATCGCTGTAAGGAGGTTTTCGAATGGCTGACCAGGAGTTCATACGGAAGGATTTAAGTGAGATGCGCAAGGATATGCGCAATATCCTCAAACGGGACGGATACATAGAGCGTGACATGAATAATTTAACGAACACGCTTTTACAGGCAGAGAGGGAAAAGCGGGACGAAAATGAGTTTTTGGCGGATGCGGATCTGCTTCTGCGGGAAGAGCTCAAAGAGCAGCTTTTGATCGACGATCAGACCCGCGAAAAGCTTCTGACCCGGAAGCTTGTTCCCGCGATCGTAAAAGAGGCAGATCGGGAGAAGAAAACGCTCCGCCGCAATGCCGACGCAGGTATGATCAAAAAGCTTTTCCTCGGCATCAGCAAAGAAGCAAAAGAAAAAGCCCGTAAGCGGCTCAGCCAGCTAAACAAGGATACGGCGGCCTTAAAGCTCGGCAGGGAAAACCCCGGGCAGTTCAAAAGCAATACGGATACGGACAGCAGCTCATCAAAGAGACGCAGGCAAAGAAAGAACATCGTCCACAATGAGACGCCCATTATCCAGAAAAAGCCGCCCATCGTCGAAAACAAGCCGCCCGTCGTCAAAAAAGAGCCACCGAAAACCAGGGAGCAGATGCTTCAGGAAAGAAGCGAAGCCGAGAAAAAGATCGCGGACTTAAAGCAGCGTCGGAAGAGCGAAAACTATCCTTTTATGCCTGCCGATGTCTATGAAGCAGCGACAAACAGGAATGACCTTACAGCAAAGAAAAAATACGAGGAGCTTTCGCCGGAAGAGAAAAAGATGTATGATTTTCTGGATGAATGTGTCAAGGCTTACCTTGTGATCAAGGATACGGATGAGGCGCTGTTCCAGGAAGCGGAGGGCGTCAAACGTCCGGTAAAGCATTACAACGTCGAGCTGCCTGACGAGATTTCGAACCACTACGAGCGCCAGAAGGGCCTGAACTGCTATTGCTGCGCCGGAACGGCTCTTTATAACCAGTTCCAGTTGAACGAAAAGGAGAAAAATCCGGAGTTCCTGAACCAATATGACATGCGCTCCTATGTCCCGGACTATCTGACCAAGGAGGAATACAAACAGCGCTACGCCGGCTCCGACGATAGAGCCTACAAAAGCGAAAAGGATGACATTGACCTGTATTGCGGCGCAAACAAAAATGCATACGGTAATATTTTTAACATCGGGGACTATTATCTGAAGCGGAGAAAGGATATTGCCGTGCAGCGCTCCGTATTCTCCTTTTTCAGAGTATCCCAATCGGACCCGAACTGGCAGGTGATCAGGCATAACATGGTCGAAAAATTCAAGGAAACCATCGCTGGTGTTCTGTCCACCGGAAACGCCCTTGCGCTTCGGATCTCGAACCATTATATTACCCTCGTAGGTTTAAAATACGACAGCTCAAAGGGGGTGGACATGGTAAAGGTTCTGGACTCCAATGACCCGCCTGAGAATGTGGCGAAGTGGAAAAACCTGAGCTCGATCTTAGTCTCCGTTCGAAGTCAGGGATGCAATGCAGAGCTTACCTGGCTGAGGAAAATTGACGATCCCGTCAAGCTCACAGAGGAATATCATAATCTGGAATACAAGGACGGAGAGTTTAAGGGCCCGCATGAAATCTCGGACGAGGATGTCGCACATAAGCTTGGCGTAAATGTTTCCAAAAAACGCGAGGAAAAGGATGCGGATGTCGGAAGCTATATTACGGACTCCATCTATGTACCGTGCAAGTATCAAAAAAAACCGGCATGAGGAAACGCATAAGCATGCGCTATGCGAATTGAATCAGGAGATCTTGAACTATGGATGAAAACAGGCTTTTGGCAGAGGACGGATACCAGTGCTTTCTTCTGGATCCGGAGACAGCAGAGTGCTTTGAAGCATTATACATGGGAGATTACGGGGAGCTTGCAAAAAAGACGGCCCTCGGCGCGATCGCAACATCCCGTTTCGGTCCGGAGCCCTGCGGGCTTATGGTCTTTCATACCGAAGGAAGGACGCTTCAGATCGAATGGGTTCAGGTAATCGACGTTGAAGGGGATGGCGTACGGATCGCGCGGAGGCTCATCAATGCTCTTCTGATGGCTGCCTGGAAGACCGGGATATCGGAGATCACCACTCTGGTTCCCGACAGTCAGGACTGGCTCCAGCGGGCTTACCGTGACTACGGCTTTACTTTTGATGATGCGGGGTATGGAGAGATCCGGTTCCATCTCTCCGATCTTAAGGTCGAGTCGGCGCAATCGAGTCTGTTTGTTTCGCTCCATGATCTCCTTCCGAGTGAGCTGGCGGCGTTTGGACGGGAGCTGAAGGAGCACGGGAGCTTCTGTCCCGTCTCCCTGCCGATTCAGAAAAAGGACTATCTCCGCGAGAGCTGCGCCTGTGTACACGAGGGAAAGATCCATTCCCTCCTTCTTCTGCGGGAAGGAGGAGAAGACAATCCGAACAGGATCACCATACCCTGGCTTTACTCGGACGCAAAGGGAAAATCGATGCTGACGCAGCTTTATTCTCACGCGGCATATCAGCTTATGGACAGCCGGACAGATAATCCCGAGCTCGTCTTTGGCTTGGTGGAACCGGTGCTTAAGCGGACCGCCGAGAAGTTTTTTTCCAAGGTAACCTACATCCCCATGCGCTTCGGCTATGCCTTTTTGTCCTAAGGCGGGGAAGAAACAGTGCATAAACCGGATGATTGTCAAAACGATTTTTGAGGATACAATAAACGAATACTCCGAGCTTATAGATATGGATACCGCGGAGAATATGCAGCGGATGTATTATCGCGGGATCGCCGAGCTTGATTCGGACGGGAGCAGGGCTCTCTCTCTTCTGATCTGGGAGCTTCAGTCCGTGGACAGCCCCGGTGATACCACCTCCGAGCTCAAATTTTTCTATGCCGCAGATCCCTCCTGTATTTCGTCTCTCCTGAAGGACTATCAGCAGGAGGCCATGGATGAGGACGTCAAAAAGACCGTTTTTGAAATGAAGTCCCTGGACAACGATAGGCAGGCGGCCTTAAAGGAATGCGGCTTTACCCTTACGCCCGCGGAAAGCAGGGATATCGAGGTTACCCTGAAGGATTGTCTGGGGCTTCCGATCGCGCGCAGGAAGGCGCCATCCTATATCCAGAGCATCGTCTCCCTCGATAACAGCGAGTTCAACCACGGGCTCATGAATATCATGTTCCGCTACAGCGAGCCCGCCCTGGAGGACCTCATGTATCTGCCCAGAGAATGGTTTGATCAGACGGTTTCCTGCTGTGTAAAAACGGACGGAAGAGTCAACGGCTTTCTTCTGGTGCATACCTGTCCCTCGGGAACCATTATCCCGGTCCTGTTCTACGCGCTGGGGTCGGATTATAAGCAAAATCTCGTAGAACTGCTGCGGTATGCGATCTCGCGGGCCGCGGAAAGCTATCCCCAGGATACGGTCGTCCGTATCCATCGAAGATCCGACGCGGTGGAATCTTTGACAGGAAGGCTTTTCCCCGGCAAAAAGGGGGCCCCGGTCATCTTCGGAGAACGGGCCGAGTAAGAAATGAGAAATGGAGTTTTTTTGTAATGACGATCGAAGATTTGGGTAACATTTTTTCCCTGGTTTGTACAGTCATCGGACTTCTGTACTGTCTTTTCAAGTATATCGAACTTCCGAAGCGCGGATATCTTTACCTCGTTATCTTCTTCCTGGCCCACTTCCTCAGCGATTTTTACTGGACGATCTATACGCTGATCATGCATTCCTACCCCGAGGTATCGGAGTTTACGGCCTACGTCGGCTGGAACGTTGCCTTCGTTTTTCTGTTCCTTGTGGTTCTGCATTTCAGTAAAGCACCGAAAAAGTATTTCCATCTGCTCATGCTGTGGCCTCTTGCCACCAGCATTCCGCTGTTCATCCTGTATATCCAGTTCGGCGGCGTTTTAAACAACCTCTGGCAGGTCAGCTTCACCACGCTCTCCATGATCTTCTGCACAAGGGATCTGCTGTATTATCGTAAGCTCCAAAGAGCGGACAGGGGATCGTTACCCCGGGTCTCCCTCTTTATTCTCCTTCTGATGATCGTGCAATACGTGATGTGGACGGCCTCCTGCTTTTCCTGGCCCGGCGATCTGTTGAATCCCTATTTCTACGGCACACTCCTCTATTCCCTGATCCCGATCCTCGTTGTGCGCTCCGCCGGAAAGGATTACGAAGCCTCCGGGGAAAAGGCCCCGCAGAAGAAGGAGGGCGAGATGCGGCTGCAGGCCCTGATCCAGGCCCTTGCTGCCTTTGTGATCCTTGGAGGCTGTGTGGGCGGCTATCTCATTGCTTCCCTGATGCGGGATACTCTGTCCTCCGCCTCCGATATCGTTCTGGTCCTCTTCCTGGTCTCTGCCGTGCTGATCCTTCTTGTGATCTTTATGATGTACGGGATCACCGTCCGATATCGGAATGTAAAGAAAAAGCACAGGGAGACGGATGCCGGAAAGATCAGCCGTGTCAACCTGATCATTACCGTTTTCATCACCTTTATTCTGATGGCCTTTGCTGTGGTCTATAATACGAGGCTCTTATATGACGCATCCGTGACCGGTGTGTATGAGGACGGAAAAACGGAGGTCAAAACCTATGCCACCGATCTTGAAAACTATCTGACGGTAGCGAAAACAACCCTGCGTGTGTGCGCGGATTCCGTTGCGCTGATGAAAGAAAATCATGCCTCCAACGAGGAGATCCTTCGTTATATTACCGATCAGACGAACATACAGTTTAACCAGTTTGATCAGAACTTTACCGGAATCTATGCCGTTGTTGACGGAGAATACATGGATGGCTCCGGCTGGGTCCCGCCGGAGGATTATGACCCGATGTCCAGAGACTGGTACGGCATCGTAGTGGAAGGGGGCGGAGATGTCGTCATCGTTCCCCCGTATGTGGACGCCCAGACCAATTCCGTTGTGCTCACGCTCGGAAAATGTATCTCCGAGCCCGGGACGCTCTCTTCCGACGAGCCGAAGAATGTCGTCTGTCTGGATATGATAGTAGATCACGTCAGAGACATTACCCAAAGCATCGAGATCGCCGGCAGGGGCTATGGTCTGGTCGTAAACGAGGACGGATTTATCGTGGCGCATCCGGAAGACGCCATGATCGGGAGCAATCTTGCAGACAGCTTTGACAGCGCTCTGATCGACCGGATCCGGGAGGTAAGAAACGGGAATTTTAAATACGAGGTGGAAAGCGAAAAGAACACTCTTTTTGTCAGTCCGATCCTGGATCAGTGGTACGCCCTGATCGTGGTCAGCGACTCGGAACTCTTTGAAGAGATGAATTCGCAGCTTGCCGTCAATATCATCCTCTCTCTGGTTACCTTCCTGCTGATTACCTTCTTCTACTATCTCGGCTATAAGAACGAGCGGAATTACGGGCGCCAGGTCGAGGCGATGAACCTGCATGTCGTCAGTGCGCTGGCGGCGGCGATCGATGCGAAGGATACCTATACCAACGGCCATTCCGCGCGCGTCGCGGAATACTCCCGGATGATCGCGCAGCGTCTGGGGTACTCGGAGTCAAAGCAGGATGAGATATACATG
The DNA here is from genome assembly GCA_017450105.1 of Lachnospiraceae bacterium. Lineage (GTDB taxonomy): Bacteria > Bacillota > Clostridia > Lachnospirales > Lachnospiraceae > RUG12461. The sequence continues at coordinate 18,116 of JAFSXC010000129.1, forward strand.
ATGGGGCTTCTGCATGATGTAGGAAAGATCGGCGTGCCCGATGAAGTGATCAACAAGCCGGGCCGCCTTACGGATGAAGAATTTGCCCTGATCAAAAAGCACCCTGTGATCGGGAGCGGAATCCTTGAAAGTATCGAGGAGCGTCCCTATCTTTCGACAGGTGCAAGATGGCACCATGAGCGGTACGGCGGAGGCGGCTATCCCGACGGGATCCATGGGGAAGAGATCCCCGAAGAGGTCCGGATCATCGCCGTGGCAGACGCTTATGATGCCATGACGAGCAGCCGCAGTTATCGCGCGGTCATGCCGCAGGAGAAGGTAAGAGCAGAGATCGAAAAAGGCATGGGTACCCAGTTCGATCCGCAGTTTGCAAAGGTCATGCTGCAGATGATCGATGAGGACAAGGACTACAGGTTATGCGGGAAGTAGCCCATATACCGACTACATGAACTGCTTCCAGAAATCGTACAGCCGGTCCTCCAGTACCATACGGTCCGGGCGATTGTCCAGGATCCACTGCACCTTTTCCGCAAGGATCACCTGATCCGTCGTAATGCAGTCCGCGGAGGAATCCAGAAACTGATAGATCGATTCAATTTCGTTCGGCGTCCAGACATCCACCTTTTTCCCCTTGTCGTGGGCGTCGGCGCACAGCGCCTCGTTTACGATCCCTTCCTCCACACCGAGGTAATCGCAGTCCAGCCCCGTGTAATCTCCAAGCCCGGCAAAGAAGACGACGGAGGTTTCGAATTCGGGATAGGTCTGCTTCACATAGCTCATCAGCTCCTGCTTTAGCGAGATCAGGATCACTCTCTGTTCCACGCCCATTTCATGGATCTTTGCCACCACGTCATCCGCCATCCGTTCATCGGCGGTCTCGCCCTTCAGCTCCACCAGAAGCTTCATGTCGTATTCTCTGGCTGCGTCCAGAATCTCCTCCAGAGTGGCCACTCTTCCGCTTCCGTTCGCGTCCTTCAGCTCCAGCGCCATTACCTCGTCAAGGGTCATCTGGGAAGGTTTTTTCTTCACACCGGCCAGACGGCGGAAATCATCATCGTGGTAGATGATATATTGACCGTCCTTCGTCCTCTGCACATCGATCTCGCCGCCGGTGCAGCCATGCTCGCTGGCTTTCTTAAGCCCCTCCACGGAGTTCTCCAGCGCAAGCGTTCCACCCGCGCGGTGGGCATAGATCGCCACCCGGTTTCTTTCCACATAATTATCGAAGAGCAGAGCGATAAACAGGGACTGGAGTATCGATACAACAATGACCCCGATCATAAGAAGGATCTTCAGCACATAGGTCCCCCTTTTCGGCCGGGCCAGATAGACATATTCGGACCCGTCCTGCTCCTCCCGGTCAAAACGGAGATAAAGCTTTGTAAAACACAGCATCAGAAGGCCGAGGAAAACCATATGAAGCATCAGATCCAAAAGTCCGGAGCCAAGGGTATAGAAGGCTACCGAAAAGCGGTAGCTTATGACTTGTTTGTCCATTTCCGTAAGCTCGGCGGCATCATCCCCCTCTAAAAGATCCGGGACATCATACCCCGGCGGTATGGTCTCCTCCACCTTCTGAAATTGTGGATTGGTTACACGGGTGAGAAGCATACTGACCGCATAGCGGATCCCGATCATGACCACGATCATAAGGATCATCGTCAGATAGAAGCGCAGCCAGTGCTTTTTGACCAGACGAAAGGAATACTTTTTTGCCTCCTTCGGGGTTTTCCCGGACAGCAGGACCGCATGCACGGAAAAGATGAAGAAAAAGCCGACCACGATCAGCGCAGCGATCCCGGCCACATAGAGCACCGTAAAGAGGGGCCGTTTCCACACGACATCCATGATAAAATTCGGGAGCTGAAAGTTCCTCATAATATCGGTGGAAAAGATCACTCCGATGACAAGCGGAACCGCGATCAGGATATACAGGAGAATGGAGATCCCGTCCGGATTCATAAACCGCTTCAGACTGATAAAGCTTTCCTTCAGGGATGAGAAAAATCCGGCATCTTCGCCGCGGATGATCTTCCCGCTGATCACGACGGCGAAGAACAGGTCGATCGCGATATAGACCAGGGAAAAGACGATGCCGACCAGGATCAGAACCACCCCCTGCCAGCTTAGGATCACCCTTTTCAGGTTTGCCGTGGTAAGGGCAGCCGCCCGTGTACCGATGATGGCCGTACTGAGCTTTCCGAACAGAAAGGACAAAAGCACCAGCAGGGTCTTCGAAAAAAACTGGACCATCCAGAGCTCCGGAACCGCCTCTGCCGCCAGCCGGCGATATTTCACTTCCTTCTGCGGTTTCGCTGTTTTCATACGTTCCTGCTCCTTGCCCCGTCTTTTCGCTTTTTTGATCTGACCGTATTTTCCTATCGCATCGTACCATCTATGCTGCACAAAATCAAATGAACCGGATTCCGGCCTTCTTATATTTCCCCGTAGCTCACGGCCCGCAGGATCTCGACCGCCTCAATATCCTTTGGCAGAAAGCGGCTTGCGAAAAGCTCCGATTCCTTATTCTCTGCCAGATTGTCGTTAAGCACAAAGGCAACCACGCCTTCAGGAGACGACCGAATTTTTCCACATTATTCGCCGTCACCTGCGTCAGAAGCGGGCGGTATTCCTTCTCATACCTTTCGGCAATGGAAAGCGCCGCCCAAAGCCGGTCCATCCCCATTTCCGACAGAGGATGAAAGATCTTGGAAAGCTCCGCATATTTATCGACCAGGCTGAGATACACCGTCTCGATGGTCTCCTCACTCACCTCACCGCCTTCCTTCGCAGCGAGCGTAAGTGTTAAGAACGACCAAAGATCCATGGTCTCCTCACAAAGCTCATGGTCTTTTCGAAGGAGCGTTTCGAGATCTTCTTCTGTTTTCTCGTACTCCTCCAGCTCATCGGTAAGGAGCTTTTCAAATTCCTTTGCTCTTTTTACGACCTCCTCGTCTTCCTTCTCTGGATACGGTTCCTCCGGTATTTCATCCATAATTTCCTTAAAGCTGTCATCCATGCAAGATCACCTTCCATTTCGTTTCTTTGAAAGCTTTGCCGCCAGGGCATCTCCAATCACATAACGCAAAATACAAAGGGTCAGAGATACTACCGAAAGCAGCACACTCTTTGCGATCATTCCGGGATCCGGATCCTCCGGGTAGAAAACGGAAAAGCCGGTGATTACTGAGATAATCCAGACAAAAAACATATGGTAAATATAAATCAAAAGGGAATGGGAGCCGAGCCAGGCCAGCTCCTTTACCCGGACTCCCGCTGTTTCTGTCTTTTTACAGATGACCGCAAGACCCCAGATCCCGAGAAGAGAAGCCGCGATGCAGAACAGCATGTTTACCACTTCGTTTTCGGGAAAACTCCCGCGGAACAGATTCGAGCTCTCCGGCCGCACCAGAGAGATCGCGACCCCCGCCGCCAGAGACAAAAAAGCAAGGATCCATTCCTTCGCTCCGGTCAGCCTCTTACTTTCAAAGAGTCCGCTGTTTCCGGCAAAGGCGCCCAGAAGCATAAACGCGGTCCAGAACGGGACAAGCTGCAGATTATAGGGAAGATCGATCGCAAAGCCCCTCAGGATCCCGGTCACGGTAAACAGGGCCAATGCCGCGACAAGCGTCTTCCATTTCGACTTAACGACAAAGTCCACGATCACAAGGAACAGGATGCTGGCAAACATCATAGCGATGAGGAACCAGAAATCCGCCAAAAAGAAATAGCGTTTTCCGAGGGAATAATATTCCCAGCCGAACCAGTTCTGGATCGTCCGGTTCCAGATGCAGCCGCCGAAGAAATTCCGCAGACAGTACAGGGTCTCACTCACGGGTGCGCCTCCGGTGGCAACCAGATAAACGGATCCGACCGCCCAGAAGAAAAGGGAATATTTAAACAGCGGGATCAAAAGGGCCTTGGCCCTGGCCTTCAGATTCTGGCCGAAGGTCCTGTTTCCGGGACGGTGGAAATAGCCGGAAAAGAAGAAGAAGGCTGCCAGACAGATCTCCATGACATGTCCGAGAAAGGAACGAACCGGAGTCGGCGCCAGAATATGATAAAACACCACAAAAAGGATCGAAATGCCCTTTACCATATCGACAAACTGCAGTCTTTTCGCATCACTACTCATTGATCCAACCTCCTAAACAACAGATTACTTTATAATATAACATGTAATTAACGTTTTGCATAATATAATACGGGCCACTACAAAAAAATACCTTTCGGTTACTGTTCACACCTCAATGTCATTAACAGGTTTTCTTCTCCTTTCGAATCGCCATATGACTTTCATGGGAGACAAGGCAGGATCTGTGATATAATGCATTTATCATACTATTTCATTTATAAAGGAGAATACATATGAAAGCTTGTCCGAAATGTGGAACTCAGACAGTCGACGAGGCGAAATTCTGCCCGGCCTGCGGCTGCAGCCTTGAAACAGCATATCAGCCCCAACCGCAGCCTCAGCCTCAGCCCCAACCGCAGCCTCAGCCTCAGCCCCAACCGCAGCCCCAACCCCAGTATCCGTATATGCAGGCGCAGCCGGCCTATGCACCGATGTACGAGCCGGAGAATCCCTGTGATAAAGCGCTGGGCATAGTGGCGGTCATGTGCGGCTTTTTGGGGGTTATCATCGCTTATTTTGGCGGTGATGTAAAGGGACAACGTTCCGATTACCTCAGGTTTTATGCAAACGAGGGTCTGGTATTAGCGCTGTTTTCATTGATTTCACTCATCCCGGTCATCGGATGGATCTGGGGAATTTTCAACTTTGTCTGCATGATCATTGCCATCGTCTATGCCTGCAAGGGTGTTACCAAAAGCGTTCTCTTTTATGGAGCCATCCGAATTATCAATTAATACGGATGCTCAGCCTGATTTCCTTTCATTGAAAAAGAGCAGCCCGATGGCAGGCTGCTCTTCCTTTTGCGCAATTACTTTCCTTATGCTTTGATCATTCCCGGGATCAGAACACGTAAAACGAAATAACCATCCAAACGGCCGCGAAGCACCTCCTTATTCTCCGGGGCCGCCGGCATTCCCCTTAAGATCATATAAAAAGCCACAAGGTTTAGGATAAAGGCGGCTGTAATAACGGATAATCTCGTTATCACCAGCACAAACAGCACCAGCGCAAGGCTCATGTACAGCCAGCCCGCCGCTTTATGATACAGCTTATCCTCTTTATTTACGAACAGAAGGCCGACCAAAGCCAGGACGATTCCGACCAGAAACACGATCAGCCCCGATGATACCAGAAGCGTGGTCTCGTATTGATAAAATCCGGTCAGAAATATACAACTCACCCATCCTCCAGATATTTCTCAAGTATCTCAGCCGCATCCCCGATGATCCGCTCGCAGGGGCGCTTTTTGTAATACTCCTTTGTACGTTCCTCCGGAACCGGATCCTCGCGGCGAACGCTCAGGCCGAGCAGCTCCCGGCACACAATGGAGCCATGCTTTTCCTCGAATCGATGCGCCAGCTCCTGTATTCTGGCATAATGCTCTGCCTTCTTTTCTCCGGTTTCCGGCCCGTCATAGCCATACAGGAGTCCCGCGATCATAAACATTCCGCTGACCGACCCGCACACCTCCCTGAGTCTCCCCATACCTGCTCCAAAGGAGGAAGCAAGCTTTGAAAGCAGAGCATCCTCTGCAGGAAGGATATCCCGGAAAGCCAAAACAACAGACTGCGCGCAGTTGTATCCTTTTCTGAAGTTAGCCATTGCCATTTCCCGTCTTTTCATAAGACTCTCCTTCACCGGCGGCTCGTACCAAGCCACGCTCTATAAATAAGTATTGAGCAAAGAATCATTCATGTCAACACATATCTTATTACTGTTCACACCGCAGGGGGAGGTCCCGCCAGGTGTGAACAGTATCGAAAGCAGCGCTAAATTTGACAAAACAGCCTTCTGGTGCTATATTTTTACATAAAGAGACGCCACCGGGCAAACGGCTGGCTGAACTGAATAACTATAAGGAATAGCCGCTCAGTTTGTCACGCCGAGGCGGCTATTTCCTTTTGGAAAAGTCTCTGCCGAGCATATAGCCGACAGAGAAACAACTGATACAAAGGCTGATAACAGCCATAATGCTCATCGTAACATCCATTGGCATCGCTCGTCCTTTCAATAGAATAAATCTATATGAACGGAGCTTCCGACTCTCCGGAGGAGCCAGCCGCCCACCCATAATGGTGGCATCTCAACGAGAGTATAGCAGATGCAAGGATTTCCGTAAAGGAATGATTTTTTGATTTTTTTGGGCACCCCCAGTTGACTTTGGAACACATCCTCCTTCCTGTTTTTTCTTTGGATACTCAAGGATACTCAAATGTTTCAAAAAATGAAAAACCCCGGATCGCCGTATTCATCAACGATTCAGGGTTTTACGTTACGTGCGTGAGAGGATTCGAACCCCCGACACCTTGGTCCGTAGCCAAGTGCTCTATCCAGCTGAGCTACACGCACCCATAAACTATATTTCGGCGATCCCGGTCCTGAGAAAAGGACCTGCCCGTGACCGGGGTCGAACCGGTACGATGTCGCCATCACGGGATTTTAAGTCCCGCGCGTCTGCCAATTCCGCCACACGGGCTCGCACTCATAGATATTATCACAAAGCCCCCCTCTCGTCAAGAAAAGGGGGCTGTTTTTCATTTTTCCTTCTCATACAAAAATCTCTCCGGCAGCTCCACCTGAAATGCCTTCGCCAGCTCCCGGAAATTGTCCGGCTCGATGGTCTGGCGCTTCTGATGCGTCATGGATAAAACCTTGACCAGGATCTCCGCCGACTTCTCGATCGTGTGCATCAGGCCGAAGGTGGTATGAGCGCCCTCACCCGCACAGAAGATCCCGTGATGAGCCCAGATGGCGGCGTCGTATTTTTCCATCAGCTTACTGGTCGCGATCGCGATCTCCTCGCCTCCGGGCACCATCCAGGGCACAACGCCGACCCCATCCGGGAACACGACCGGACACTCCGTTGCCATCTCCCAGAGCTCTCTCGTAAACAGCTCGTCCTCGAGCGGCAGGACAAAGGTCAGAGCGATGATGTTTGCGGGATGAGCGTGGTAGATGACCCGGTATCTTCCGTTGGTCATCCGTTTTTTTACCGCATGATTCATCAGATGGCTCGGCAGCTCGCTCGTGGGCCTTCCGCCCTCAACGAGGCCCCATTTCAGTTGGTAGTTCTCTCCCTTGTCATCGAGCTGGATGATCGCGAGCGTCGCCTCCGGATCGTCCTTGATATCCCGGAAAAATTTTCCGCTTCCGGTCACCAGAAAATATTCGCCGGCCAGCTCGGGAACCTTTGCTCCGATCGGGATTAAGGGCGCGTCATGCCTGAGACGCGGCTTAATGATCTCCGCCTCTTCGTCCTTGATCCGGTAGGAAAGATTTCCGCCGTTCCGCTCATGCCAGCCCAGCCGGAAGCCATCGTCCGCCATCCGGATAAACCCCTGTACAAAAGTCATGTCCAATACCTTCATTTCCATTCTCCTCCTCTATATACGCCAGTTTATATCTGACTTAATCCTGTCGGATGCGAATCCCGTAAGCGGCCAAAGAACGCCTGCTAACGGTATTCAGCTCCCTTTTCCATTTCCTGTATTTTTATTGTTTTCGTTCTCCCTGTCCCTGTCAAAGATCCTCCGAGGCCCTCAGCTTTACACAGAGCATCGTCAGATCATCGAAGGGATCCCTGTCTCCGACAAACTGCGCGACCTGCTTCGTCATCCGCTCGATCAGCTCCTTCGGCTCGTCTCCGGGATCCTCGTTCAATACTTCAAGAAGCCTCTCCTCCCCGAATTGCTCCCCCGCCGTATTCTGTGCCTCCGGCAGACCGTCCGAGTAGATGAAAAGCGTATCCCCGGGACGAAATACCAGCTCATAGTCCTCATACTCCGCCCCCTCCATGGTCGCCACCGGGATACCGTGCATATCCCTGAAATAGGAAAACGCTTCGTTTTTCCGGTATATGACCGGAAATTCGTGGCCGGCGTTGGAGCAGATCATTTTCCCGGTGGAAAGCTCCAGGATACCGAGCCAGACCGTGACAAACATACATTCCTCATTGCCCTCGCTCATCTGGTCACTGACTGCGGACAATACCTCCTTCGGACTCATCCCGCCGCGTTTGATCGCGCTCTTGATCAGCGCCTTTACCGTAACCATAAACAGGGCCGCCGGGATTCCCTTGTCGGAAACGTCTCCGATGATGAGCGCCAGATGATCCTTATCCACATAATAGAAATCATAGAGATCACCCCCGACCTCCTTCGCCGGCTTCATCGAAGCATAGACAACGCAGCCTGCCTCGTCCGCGGGATCGGAAAACGGCTTCGGCAGCACGCCTGTCTGGATCTTGGAAGCCACATCCAGCTCCGCACTGATCCGCTCCTTTTCAGCGGTCACCTTCTGAATCCTGGTAAGATAAAGATCAATCTCCTTTCCCATCAGGACCAGGTCGTCCGCCAACTGTCCGAGCTCGTTTGAAGGACGGTTTTCCGCCAGCTTTTCCGACAGCGTCTTACTGTCCCAGGTCTGGGTATAGCTTCGGATCTCCCTTTGGAGAGCAAGTGTCGGCCGGATCGTTCCGAAGTAGATATTCAAAAGGTCGACAGTAATGGCGATCAGGATCACCAGCGCGATCCAGCCCTCAAAGCGGAACACATCTGCCCACACATCCTTCAGGACCTGCTCCAGCGATGTCGTAACCGACACGACTCCGTAGAGCTTTCCCTCAAACGAAATGTTGAAATAGCAGGATGCGTATTCCTTCCCGTCTCTCTCGGAGCGATAGGTTTCTACATCCGAAATAACGTAGTTCTCTCGGAGCGTCTTCTCCATTTCCGGATGCAGCGCAGGATCAAAGGGGATCCTGGTGCCGAGAATATAACGGTTACCCCATTCCTCGGCATCCGGCGTGGTCATCAGGTAAAAAAGAAAAGCCTCCTTGTTTTCTTCCTCCGGAAAGAAAACCGTAACCCGGTCCAGGCCCAGCATCTGCGGCTCGCCGCCGAGTTCTACGCTGATCTTGTAATAGCAGAACTCCGCGAACTGCTTCTGTTCCTCCTCCGTCATTGCCTCCACTTCCCTTGTTTGGACAGCCTCGGCGTTCAGACGCATAAACTCCTCCAACGATGCACGCCATTCGAGAAATTCATTGTAGTCCTCCGGAGGCATCGTCATCTTATCATAGTTGTTTCTCCAATACTCCAGCAGCCATTCACTGCTCGCATATTTGAAAATATCGTAGCTGACTGCGCCTGCCATTTTTTCCAGTTTTTCATTTACATTCTTCATGGCGCGGTTCCTGAAAAGCACGAAAAGCACCAACCCGCAGATCAGCATCGCTATGACCGCCATCAGAATAGAGAATACAGCCGTCTTTTTCAGCATCCCGCCGCTTTTTTTCTTTTTCTTCATAAACTCACGATCTCCGCAGCATTGCGCACTTCTATTGTACACATCAGTTTATATTATACCGCATTTCCGGCTTCTTTTCAAAAAAGTTATGTGATTTTTCGGGGCATATATGATAAATTGTTTGTGTTCACACTCCAATGTCAGTAACTTAAGCCCAAATCTTTCCTCGGAGTGCGAGCAGGAGGGTCCCAGCCCAAGCACGGGGGCCGATGTTTCTCCAGAGAGGCCGTTATTATCGCGGGGCCCCGGAGCGCAAGGGGTGGGAGATGGCTTGCGGGAGCGACGCCGATGTGTAAACTTGCTTAAGTTACTGACATCAGACTTCGATCGTTAGAGGAGGAACGGAGAAAGGAGAAGGAAGGATGATCCATAAGGTATCCGATCTGATCATGCCGGAGTTGGCGCTTTATCATGAGCGCAGTGAGGTCCGGCTTCGACGGCTCTATGAGCCGGAAGAAGGCGTATTCATCTGTGAAAGCGAAAAGGTGATCCGAAGGGCCCTTGAAGCCGGCTATCGCCCGCTCTCCTTTCTCGCAGAAGAGCGGGTTCTTCCGAGGATCGGCGATCTTCTGGACGATGCAGAGGAAGACTTCCCTGTTTATTGTACGGATAAGGAAACCTTAAGCCGCCTGGCGGGATACAAGCTCACCGGCGGCTTTCTGGCCTGTCTTCGCAGAAAAGCGCTTCCCCCTGTGGAGGAGGAATGCGGCACAAAACGAAGGATCGTTGTTATGTATGATGTTGAGAACCCCACGAACATCGGGGCTATTTTCCGCTCTGCCGCGGCACTTGGGATGGAGGCGGCCGTTTTGACCTGCAACTCTGTGGACCCCCTGTATCGCCGTGCGTCCAGAGTCAGCATGGGGACGGTGTTTCAGCTTCCCTGGACGAGGTTGCCGGCAAAGAAGGACTGTCTTAGCGTTCTAAGAGAGCTCGGCTTTACGACTGCCGCCTTTGCGCTCACCGACCGGTCGGTCCCGGTGGATGAGCCTTCACTGAAGACCGTTGACCGGCTGGCCGTTCTGATGGGAAACGAAGGATACGGTCTTCCGGAGGAGGTGATCCGAAGGTGTGACTATGTCGTAAAAATCCCGATGGCCCCGGGGATCGATTCCCTGAATGTTGCAGCCGCCAGCGCGGTGGCTTTTTGGGAGCTCGGGCGCTGACTTTTTCATTGATGCCCCGCCGCTTACTTCCCCGCATCCTTCTCTTCAACCTTGATCGTTCCTGGGCGACCCGGTTTGCTGATAAGATTTTTCCGCTGATCGACGAAGAACTCCCTAACGAAGAACTCTGAAAGGAAGCCATGCTTTCGTAAACCCTTGCCTTATTCCTGCTCCATGCTATAATGTGGGTGAAACACCCGGCAGAGACATGAACGGAAATCAACGCGATTAATGTCGCTAAAGACCTCCTGAAAGGAAAAAAATAATCAGATGAACCTCAGAATCAATATCCGATCTGTATATCGATTTATCATCGCTTTATTTATCATGGCATATATGCCTGTCGCTTCGGTAACGGGCGTTTATGCAGCGCAGCTGACCGATGCGGATGCTGATGATAATGTAAAGTGGTATGAGGTGGAAGGCGGTTGGGCTGGTTTTGACCCATCTGAGAGGATTCTGACCTGGTGGCCAAGGGAGGCCGAAGGGGATATTGCGGTTCCGGAAAGCTTTGACGGTGTGCCGGTCGAACGAATAGGCGAATGGGCGTTTTACGAGCATGATAAGCTTACCTCCGTGACTCTTCCTGCCTCTGTTGTATCGGTGGAGGAAGGGGCGTTTTCCCGCTGTATGGCGCTTACATCGGTTGTCGGATTTAATCATGTGAAGTCTGTTGGAGACTATGCGTTCCGATATTGTGAGAAGCTGAAAACGCTTTCTACGATCGAAAGCCTTACTTCGGTCGGCTTCGATGCTTTTGAGGGATGCTCCTCCCTGAAAGAACTGGTAAAGCCGGCAGCTGTTCATTATGCTCCGGCTGTGACCTCCAATGTGTCTCATAACATTTATTCTGATGCAGTAGTGGATGAGGGTTCTTACTTCTCACGCAAGGTGGATTCTTATCTATACCGGGAGGGTGACTATTACTGGCGGGTAGAGCATTCCGGCGTGATCAATATTGAGAAATACACAGAGGATTTTGACTTCGTAGAAGGCTTCAACCTGGAGACCGACCTGCTGAAAATCTGGGGAGGTTTTTTCTGCGGAAAGGAATTTAACTTTATTGTATATGGTGACAAGAATTATGAAGAAAACAATAAAAAGCCTGTCATCACAATCGACAAGTACTCGAAAGACTGGAAAAAGCTGGACACACTGACACTGAAAAACTGCAATACCGTGGAGCCCTTCCGATCCAGCGCCGTACGCTTTGCCGAATACGGGAAGTACCTGTATATTTACGCAGGACAGCGTATGTATAAGGCGAAAGACGGGTATAACCATCAAAAAAATATGCTCCTCCAAATCAATGAAAACAAAATGAAGCTGACGGATTGCTATGATCGGTTAGACAAGGGTTATTTTGTCGGTCATGTCAGTCATTGCTTCAATCAATACATCCTTATTGATTCGAACAAAAATATCATTACCTTCAATCACGGGGATAAGGGTCCCCGCTCCATCTGTCTGTTCAAAAACGCGAAAAAAGCCGGCAAGAAGAAATTCCTTGTTTACGGAAAAGGAACCATGCTTGAAGTATACAAAATCCCTGAATATAAGGGGACGGAGGACTTCGGTTACAATATGACGGGCACCTCGCTCGGAGGCCTCGAGGAAACGAAGGATGGATATGTTGGCTCTTATGCCACGGACGAAAAAGGCGGGAACGCTGAGTATGAAGGGATTAAGAATGTTTTCCTTACCTTCACCCCAAAGTCAAAATTCACAGAGGAAGCAACAGAGACAATTAAGCTGACATCCTATGCAAAAAAAGGTACGGAAAGCGCCGGCACTCCGCAAATGGTTTCTACGGGAACGGATGGCGGTTATGTCTTATGGGGCATCATAAAGGACGGAATGATCAGCGGTCGGATCGCCTGGGTCAGATATGACGCGCAGGGCAATGTGTCGGAAGTAAATCAATCCGACGGGTATCTTTCCGACTGCAAACCGATCTGTGTGGGCAATGAAGTCCTGTGGTATACTACAAGGAACAGTGCGCCAGCGGTTTACCATCTGACAGGAGATGGGATTACCCTGTCAGCGGCGGGCTCAGTGGGCTGAAGCATGTTTTTTCCCTATATCCGGAAGCATATCATAACTAGTATACCGTCCTCCAATTAACTGGACTGTTTAAGTGGTAGTGTATCGGTGATGATCTCTTCCGATACATCAATATCATCAAGCTTGTACTTCCAGTGGA
>JAFSXC010000130.1 GCA_017450105.1 Lachnospiraceae bacterium
GGTAGATCTGATAACAGACCTTATCATGCCACCACTTTCTATCCATGAATCCATCCTCCTTTTTCCAAATAATTACATGAAGATTCCTCTGTTGTCAATCACCTTTTGCGCGTCAGATACAAAAAAACCACTTGTATTTCTAGGCAGGATTGGGTAATATTACAGACATGATAACGATCAAAGAAATAGCCAGACAATTAAATATGAGTACAACGACCGTCTCCAACGTGATCCACGGAAAGACGGGGGAGGTCTCGCCGGAGACAGAGCAAAGGGTCAGAAGCTATCTGGAAGAGGTGGGCTACATTCCGAACATAAACGCGCGGAACCTGGCGGCGAACCACTCGAATATTATCGGCGTGGTCATCAAGACCAGAGAAAACCATTATATGCATATCCTGAGCGAGCCCTTTGTGTCTGAGATCCTCGGCGGTATCGAAGAGATGATCCGCAAGGCCGGGTATTATATGATGCTCTATATCTCAGACGACATGGCGGATATTCTGAATAAGGTGGCCGCGTGGAATACGGACGGGCTGCTTTTGTTCTGGATGCTCGATGATGATGCGCTGCGGGTTTATAAGCGCTTTCGAAAGCCGGTGGTCTGCGTGGATACCTATATCAGCGAGGAAACCAGAGCGCAATTCGAAAACTCCTTTGTGAATATCGGCCTGGAGGATGAGGCGGGAACGCATGAGGCGATATCCTATCTGATCAAAACCGGCCACCGCAGGATCGGCTTCCTTTCCGATAACCATGAGGGCGTGGATCTGGTTCGCTTCCGGGGATATCGAAGGGCTCTGGAGGAAGCAGGGATCAAGTACAGTAATAAGGATTTCTTTGAGCTTTGTTCCACAAAGGGAGAAATTGAAAGCAGCATGAAGAAGCTGGCAGAGAAGGCAAAGAAGTACGAGGCCGTTTTCTGCTGCTCGGACGTATACGCCAGTATGCTGATCAACAGCTGCGAACGGATCGGCATAAGTGTGCCGGAGGATCTTTCGGTGATCGGCTTTGACGATACGTTTCCTTCGCGCCTTTCGCGGCCGTCGATTACGACGATCCACCAGGATATTGTTGAGAGGGGGCGGCTGTCCATTGAGCTTCTGTTGAAGATGATCATAGGCGAGAAGCCCGAATCCGATCAGATCATCATGAAGCCGAAGCTTGTAATCCGGGAAAGCGTAAAGGAAAGGAAGTGATTTTGCACAATAACCCCCAGGTACAACTTGTACACAATGCACGAAGATGCTGCGGCATCTTCTTTTTTTTGCAAAAAGGGCTTGCAATTTTGATTCCATATGTTAGACTAGGTCTCAACTTAAACGCATAAGTTACAAAAACGAGACAGCAAAGCAACTTCTTATGCGATTAAGTTACCAAGGGAGTAGCCAAAAAACAATTATAACAACTTATACAAAGGAGGCATTTATGAAAAAGAAAGCGTTAGCACTTCTCATGACAGGCATAATGGCCGCCGGTATGGCAGCCTGCGGCAGCAACGGTGGAGCAGCAAGCTCCAACGCCGGTACAGACGCAGCCGCTTCCGGCGATGCACAGGCAGCCGCCGATGCCGGAACGACCAGCGCCCCGTCCGGCAAAGGTGTACGTCTCTTAAACGGTAAGCCCGAGATCGATGCCCAGCTTCAGGACCTGGCTAAGAAGTACAACGAAGAAACCGGAAACACTCTTCTTGTCGAAACCATCGGTGGTGACACAAGCGCCTCCGACGAGCTGAAGAAAATGTACCAGGCAGACAATATGCCCGACATCTTCGTTATCGAAGCGAACCAGGCAGATACCTGGGACGGCATGCTGGTCGATATGGCCGGCGAAGCCTGGACCGACAAGACCGGGTTTGAGCTGACCAACGCGAACATGGGAACGATCGGCTTCCCCTATACCGTAGAAGCAACCGCTCTTGCCTACAACGGGGACCTTCTTGCGAAGGCCGGTGTGGATCCCGCAAGCCTGACCTCTCCGGAAGCATGGCTTGAAGCCTGCGCGACCATCGATGCTCAGAAGGATGCGCTTGGAATTACCTCCGTCTTCGGATGGTGCGCAGAGCCCGCAAACCTCGGCTGGTCCTCCGGAACCCACGTATTCGGGCAGTATCTGGATTCCGGTCTGAAGCCGGACGATACCACCTACATCGACCTTCTGAACGACGGCGGCCAGATCGACGAAGCCAGAATGAAAGCGTTTGCTGAATTCATCGGTATGATGAACGAGTATTCCGATCCCGATCTTCTGGTGGACGGAACCTATGACGATCAGGTAAAGGGCTTTACCGATCAGAAATATGTGTTTATTACCCAGGGTAACTGGTGCGTAACCGAGGATACCGGTTTTGAATGCGGCTTCGCTCCCTATGCATTCGAAGACGGCTTCAATACCATCATCGCCGGACCTCCGTCTTACTGGGTCGCTTATAAGGACGGCGATGTGGAAGGCGCAAAGGCATTCTTCAACTGGTGCGCAGGTGACTCTGCTCAGAACATCCTTGTAAACGATGCGGGTCTGGTATCTCCGTTTGACGACTGCAAGTATGAAGCTGTGAACCCGTTCTATAAGAGCATGAAGAGCTACATCGATGCAGGTAACTACTCCGGATGGCATACCATGTTAAAGAAAGCCGGTCTTGAGAATAAGACCTGCCAGGTGTTCGCAGACTATGCACAGGGCAAGCTTGACGCGGATGGCTTCGTAAGCACGATCGCTTCGGTTATCAAGAGCTACTACGCCGAGTAAGACTTGTCACTATAAATACGAACTAAAAAGGGCAGGGTACGATCCCTGCCCTTTTGTACACAAAACCCGCGGAGGCCTGAAACCGAACACCGCGGTAAATAAGTAACTGTTAATGATCAGGAGCCGTTGGTTTATAAACGGTTCCGCAGAAAGGGGGTTACGTTATGGCTGTGAATTCTTCCAGCAGAAGGGTGATCTCGCTGGCCTGCCTTTTCGGCGGCATAGCGCTTATGGTCATCGCATTGATCCTGGATGCGATGAAATCGGATGCACCCTTCCGTGGGGCATTCCTCGTGATCGGGATGATCGCCATTCTGGCCGGGCTGTTCTTCTTCCCGACCTTAAAGCATCACAGAACGTTTGTATATGTCGTGTTCCTGTTTCCGCTTCTTTTTACCTTTGTGGTAACGGTGATCATTCCTCTGGTGCTTGGTATCGGATACTCGTTTACGGATTGGGACGGTATCCGGCTGACGAAATTCGTGGGCTTCGCGAACTACGGAAAGATGTTTTCCCAGCCCAGCTTTATCTGGTCCATTCTTCTGACCGTACTCTTTGTGGCATTTAATATGGTGCTTGTCAATCTGGTAGCCTTTTTACTGGCGCTGCTCTGCACCTCAAAGCTCAGAGGACTCGGGTTCTTCCGGGCTGCTTACTTCCTGCCGAATCTGATCGGCGGTATCGTATTGGGCTACATATGGCAGTTCATTTTTGCCAATGTGGTGACCAACCTGACAACGGCTTTGTTTGACAACCGTTATTCCATGCTCAGTGAATCCAAAACAGCGTTCATCGCGATCATCATCGTGTATATCTGGCAGTACGCCGGCTATATCATGCTGATCTATATCACAGGGTTGAATACCGTACCCGGTGAGGTGCTGGAGGCCGCTTCCATCGACGGCGCTAGTCCGATGCAGACGCTGTTCAAGATAAAGATCCCGATGATCGCCCCGACGATCACGATCTGTACCTTCCTGACTTTGACCTCAGCGTTTAAACAGTTCGACGTCAACCTGGCGTTGACCAACGGAACCGGCTCTATTTCGAACTTCCTCGGAGAGTATCTGACAAACGGAACGGAAATGTTGGCGCTGAATATCTATAATACCGCCGTGATCAATGATAATTACTCGCTCGGTGAAGCGAAGGCCGTTTTGTTCTTCATCATACTGGCTGTTGTTTCCATTGTGCAGGTACGGATCTCGAATAAGAAGGAGGTGGAATTATAATGGCAAGAAGGCGTAAGGATACGGAAGGCCGCCTCGAGAGAGGGCCGGGTGCCGTTATAAAGGTGATCATTGCGATCCTGATCGCAGTGTATGTATTGTTCCCCTTCTATCTGGTTGTGATCAACTCCGCAAAGACGACAGCGGATATTACAGCAAATCCGATCTCCTTAAACGGAGTCAGCTTCCAGCAGCTCGGGCAGAACCTGCTGGACGTGACGACGAACACGCATTTCGAGTTCTGGAGCGCGTTCGGAACCTCTGTGATCATTACGGTTGTGTCGCTGTTTCTGCTGGCGCTGTTCGGCGGAATGGCTGCGTGGGTGATCTGCCGCAACAATAAGACCAAATGGGCGACTGTGATCTACTTTGTCTTTATTGCGTCCATGATCATCCCGTTCCAGGTGGTTATGCTTCCGCTGATCGCGACCTTCCGTGATGTGGGTAAGTTCGTCGGAATCTCCATGCTCCAGTCGATCCCCGGAATTGTGTTTGCGTACTGCGGCTTCGGCGGTGCCATGACGGTGTTCATCCTCGTCGGATTTATCAAGGGTGTGCCGTATGACCTGGAGGAGGCAGCCTCCATCGACGGCTGTCCTCCGGAAAAGATCTTCTTCAAGATTATTTTCCCGCTGCTTAAGCCGGTGCTTACAACCGTTACGATCCTGAATGGGATGTGGATCTGGAACGACTACCTTCTGCCTTCCATGATGCTTGGGCAGAACGGAAAGGTAAAAACTCTTCCTGTGGCGGTTCAGGCCTTTGTCGGGTCGTACGTCAAGGAATGGAATATGATCCTGGCGGCAGCCATGCTCGCGATCATACCGATGATCATCGTCTTTTTGGTTGCCCAGAAGCAAATTATGAAGGGTATGATCGAAGGCGCAGTCAAGGGATAAATGAGAAGTCTGTTTCATGCTGAGGGACCGCTGATGCGGGCCCTCAGCGATCTGATGAATATTTTTATAATCAATCTCTGTACCCTGCTTTGCTGCATTCCCATCGTTACTGCAGGAGCTGCTTTGTCCTCCATGCATTATTGCATACTGAAGGTGATGGACAGCGAGGATGCCGGGCTTGTAAAAATGTATTTCCGGCAGTTCAAGGGAAATCTGCGGTCTTCCACGCCGGTATGGCTGGTGGTCTTGTTTGCTGCGGCCTTTCTTGTTTTCGACCTTTATGTGTTCCGAAACCAGGGAAACGGAGAGCTGCATCCTCTGGTGATCATCGTCTTTGCGGCTGCGTTTATTCTGCTGGCGTTATATGTCTGGCTGTTTCCTTATATGGCGAAGTTTGAAAACCGCTTCGGCGCAACCTTTAGGAATGCGGCCATCCTTGCGGCAGCGAAATTTCCGCGGACAATCCTGATGATGGCGATCCATGTGGTCATTCCGTTCATTCTGACCCAGGATATGCGGCTGATCCCGCTTGTGATCGTCTTCGGCTTATCCCTTCCGGCGTACTTAAGCGCATTGCTGTACCGGTCGGTTATTATGGGAATGGTGGAAGAAGCGGAAGCAAAGAAGGAGGCGGCTTTGGAGAAGACAGAAGGGACGGAGCCGGAAACATCGGAGAAGGAACCACCGGCAGCAGGAGAACCGGAGTATCCATCCGGGGAGGAAGATTCGGATCAAACAGGATCCGGGGAGGATTAACGCTTTGAGAACAAGTGGGGTTTTGTTTCCTGTTTTTTCCCTGCCCGGGAAATACGGGATCGGGTGTTTTTCAAAAGAGGCCTATGCCTTTGTGGATTTTCTGAAGGAAACGGAGCAGACGTATTGGCAGATCCTGCCGCTTGGCCCGACGGGCTACGGGGACTCTCCCTACCAGTCGTTTTCCACCTTTGCCGGGAATCCCTATTTTATCAGCCCGGAAAAGCTGACGGAGGACGGCCTTCTGACAGAAGAGGAATGCGAGGCTGCGGATCCGGGGAGCGATGAGCTCATCGATTACGGAAGGCTTTATGCGACGCGGCTGGAGCTGCTTCATAAGGCGTTTGAGCGGAGCTCCCACGACAGGGAACCGGCCTTTCTTTCGTTTTGTGAAGAGAATTCCTTCTGGCTGGAGGGCTACGCGGATTTCATGGTGAAAAAGGAGGGCCGGGAGGGTGCCTTCTACAGGTTTTTGCAGTTCGAATTCCTAAAGCAGTGGAAAGCGCTGAAGGCCTACGCGAACGGCCAGGGGATCCGTATTATCGGGGATATTCCGATCTATGTTTCGGAGGACAGCGCGGACTTTACTTCCCACCCCGAGCTCTTTCAGCTCGATGAGAACGGCCGTTTAAAAAGTATAGCGGGCGTGCCGCCGGATGGGTTTTCTTCGGACGGACAGGTCTGGGGAAACCCGCTTTATGACTGGGAATATCATAAGAAAACGGACTATGCCTGGTGGTTGAAGCGGATCGAAAAATGTCTGGAATTATATGATGTGATCCGGATCGATCATTTCCGCGGCTTTGACGAATATTTCGCCATTCCCTATGGGGATAAGACGGCCAAAAACGGGCATTGGGAAAAGGGACCGGGGATCCGGCTTTTCAAGGCAGTGGAACGGCGGTTCGGTAAGGTCCCGATCATCGCGGAGGATCTGGGCTATGTGACCGACGGGGTGCGCCAGCTCGTAAGGGAGACCGGCTTCCCGAATATGAAGGTACTGGAGTTTGCTTTTGACTCCCGGGATTCCTCCGGAGCGATGGAATATCTCCCGTATCGCTATGACAGGAACTGCGTGGTCTATTCCGGGACGCATGACAACGAGACTCTGCGGGGCTGGATCGACAGCATCCTGCCGGAGGAAAGGGAGAAGGTGGAACGGTATCTTGACGTTCGAACCGGGGATCCGCTTGAGATTGTGGATAAGCTCCTGATCCTGGCGCATGCTTCCGTCGCGGATACCTGTATCCTGCCGATACAGGACTATCTGGGGCTGGATAACCGTGCGCGCATCAACCATCCCTCGGTGCTTGGGGGGAACTGGTCCTGGCGGATGAAGAAGGAAGCGTTTACGGAAGAATTGAAGGCAAGAATAAAGAGCATGACAATACTTTACGGAAGAGGATATTATGGGTGATTTTGAAAACAGGCTTTCCGAACGGATAGACGAATTGAGATGGCTGTATTTCGAGCTGTACGGGGAGAATTATCCGGCGTTTGAATACCTCCTTTCGGTATTAAAGGACAGCTTCAGAAAACGAAGCGCCTCCCTGAAGCGCTGGGATAAAAAAAGAACCTCGGATGAGCGGTGGTATAAGGATAATCGGCGGCTTGGCATGCTGATGTACGTGGACTGCTTTGCGGGGACCTTAAAGGGGTTAAAGGAGAATCTCCCCTACCTCCGCGAAACCGGTGTGAACTACCTTCACCTGATGCCGCTTCTGAAAAGTCCGGAGGGCAGGAGCGACGGCGGATACGCGGTATCGGATTTCAGGAATGTGGAGCCGAGGCTTGGGGACATCAAGGATCTTTCCCTTCTTGCGGAGGAGTGCCATAAGGACAACATCAGCATTTGTCTGGATTTTGTCATGAACCACACCAGTGAGGATCATGAATGGGCGGTCAGGGCGAGACAGGGGGATCCCCTGGCGCAGAGCCGGTACTTTTTCTTTGACGACTGGAGTATTCCGAACGAGTACGAAAAGACGGTTCCGCAGGTCTTTCCGCAGACGGCGCCCGGAAACTTTACCTGGTGTGATGAGGCGAAAAAGGTGGTCATGACCACCTTCTATCCCTATCAATGGGATCTGAACTACGCAAATCCGACCGTGTTCAACGACATGACCGCGAATATGCTCTATTTATGCAACTGCGGCGTGGATATCGTTAGGCTGGACGCAACGCCTTATATCTGGAAGACGCTCGGAACCACCTGCCGCAACCTTCCGCAGGTACATTCGCTGGTCCGGATGATGCGGATTGCGGCCGAGATCGTATGTCCGGGAACGCTGCTTCTCGGCGAGGTGGTTATGGAGCCGAAGGAGGTTGTTCCCTACTTCGGGTCCGTGGAAAAGCCTGAGTGCCACATGCTCTATAATGTGACGACGATGGCCAGCACCTGGCACACCGTGGCAACACAGGATGTGCGGCTTTTGGAGCACCAGCTCGGAAGCGTGTTCGCGCTGCCGAAGGACTATGTTTTCCTGAATTATCTGCGCTGCCATGATGACATCGGCTGGGGGCTGGATTACAGCTATCTTAAGCAGTTCGGGCTGAACGAGATCAGGCATAAGAAGTATCTGAATGATTATTTCCGCGGTTATATTTATGGGAGCGAAGCGAGGGGAGAGCTCTATAATGATGATCCGCGGCTCGGAGATGCAAGGCTCTGCGGAACCACGGCCTCGCTCTGCGGGA
>JAFSXC010000131.1 GCA_017450105.1 Lachnospiraceae bacterium
CCTCCTAACCTGGTACCCCCAAACCGCCCGCCTCCTCCCCTGGAGAGAAAACCCGACGCCGTACCGCGTCTGGATCTCCGAAATCATGCTCCAGCAAACGAGAGTCCAGGCGGTGTTACCCTATTTTAATCGTTTTATGAACACCCTCCCAGATATACAGTCTCTTGCCCGCGTCGAAGAAGACCGCCTCCTAAAGCTCTGGGAGGGCCTCGGCTACTATAATCGTGCCAGAAACCTGAAAAAGTGTGCCATTCTCCTGATGGAAAAACACGAAGGCACCCTTCCCCGTAATTTCAACTCCCTGCTGAACCTCCCCGGAATAGGCCGTTACACCGCGGGAGCGATCCTCTCGATTGCATATAACGAGCCCTATCCCGCCGTAGACGGAAACGTGCTCAGGATCCTGACAAGGCTTTTGGCGCTCGATACGCCGATCGATGGCGACCCGTTTAAAAGAAGCATCGAGGAGCTTCTGAAAGCGGAATATACCCGCGAGAACGCCTCGGATCTGACCCAGGCGCTGATGGAGCTCGGGGCTGTCGTCTGCGGACCGAACCAGGCGCCGCAATGCGGGAATTGCCCATGGGAGGCGCTTTGTCTTGCCCATAAAGAGGGACGCGAGGAGGCCTTCCCGGTGAGGGCCGAAAAAAAACCGAGACGTGTCGAAAAGAGGACGATCCTTCTGATCCGGGACGGGGAGAGGATTTTGCTTCAGAAGAGACCGAAGAAGGGGCTTCTGGCCGGACTCTATGAGTTCCCCGGAGAAACCGGCTTTTTAAAGGAGAAGGAAGCCCTGTCGGTGGTAGAAGCGATGGGCTTTACCCCCCTTCATATCGAACCGGCGCCAAAGGCGAAGCATCTGTTTTCGCATGTGGAGTGGGAGATGATGGGCTATCTGATCCGCACGGCCGAAATGGAGACTGCGCCGGAGGGAAAGCTTCTGGTGGAGCTTAGCCAGGCAGGAAGGGAATTCGCGATCCCGTCGGCCCTCAGGGCTTATGCGGAGTTCCTTGGAATAAAAAGAGGAAACCGGTAGGATTTTTCCTACCGGCTTTTCATATGAAAAAGATTAAGTTATGCAGCAACTCTTCTTGTTTACAAGTATGAGTATACTGATCAATTGTGGAATCTTTATGATACGATTGGAAACAATCAATAAATTAATTTTGAACAAACGGTGAACGATCACACCGTAACTCCCGGCGCCCCATGGACAGCTTAAGGGTCATAGAAGAAGCTCCGTAAACCGGATATGGTTTCTGGCAAGGAAGGCGGAGAAACCCGGGATTTCCTCCGGTTGGAGGACGCAGTCCGGGCTGTGGGCATCGGCTCCGTAAACGAAGACGGCGCCAAGCTCAGAAGCCAGGGAGAAGAAGGCATCGTTCGGGTAGTTACGGTTTGTGAGGAAGCCCAGCGCGTTTACCTCCAGCGGAATGGAAAGCCGGATGGCTTCGTTGATGAGCCGCTTCATCTGCGCGTGATAGAGCGCTCTGTCCCCCCGGAAGCTGATCAGATCCGGGTGGGCCAGATAGGTGAACACACCGGTCTGCATTCCCTCCATCGTTACATCCACATAGTCCTTCAGCTTCTCCTCATCATAGGTTTCGCGCCCGGCGTAAAATCCGCTTATTTCATCCTTAACGTAATGCTGCCCCTGGATCAGATAATCCAGAGGGTAGTCCCGGATGCAGCGCAGCATCTCCTCAAAATAAGCCGGCATGTATTCCGCCTCATAGCCGATCAGGATACGGATATCCTTACGGTATTCGTCCCGGAGCCGGCAAAGCGTTTCCGTATAATCCGAGATCTCGGATACCGCCATACGGATGCCGGAAACAAATCCGTTTGGATAGGGCATCGGAACATGGTCCGAGAAGCCGAGGGTGGTGAAGCCCTTTTCTATGGCCGCTTCGATGTATTCTCTTTCCTTCCCGCAGGCGTGCTTGCACCGGGGGGTGTGGGTGTGATAGTTTGCTCTCATTTTCTACGAACAGGTTTTGCTTTCTCTGATTTACCACTCCATTTTACACATTCCTTCGAAAAAAAGGAAGCGGTTGCTTCTGATGCCTTGTAGGAAAGGGAAAATCGTGATATGATCGGGAAAAGGCTTTTACGGACAGAAAACAGGAGAGGGTGGGGACGTGAGCACATACAATCTGACATTAATGACGGACCTTTACGAGATGACGATGATGCAGGGCTATTTTAAGACCGGGAACCGGCGGCGGGCGGTCTTTGATACCTTTTACCGGAGGAATCCCTGCGACGGCGGGTACTCCATTATGGCGGGGCTGGACCAGGTCATCGAATACATCGAGAATCTCCATTTCGGAGAAGAGGATCTGGAATATCTTCGGGGTCTTAAGATCTTTGACGAGGACTTTCTGAACTATCTTTCGAATTTCCGCTTCTCCGGGGATATATACGCCGTACCGGAGGGGACGCTGATCTTCCCGCGGGAGCCGATCGTAAAGGTGGTGGCTCCGATCATGGAGGCGCAGCTTATCGAGACGGCTGTTCTGAATATCATAAACCACCAGTGTCTGATCGCCACCAAGGCCGCCAGAGTCTGCTACGCCGCCAGAGGAGACGGCGTTATGGAATTCGGCCTCCGGCGGGCCCAGGGTCCGGATTCCGGGACCTACGGAGCCAGAGCGGCGGTGATCGGCGGCTGCAAGGGTACGAGCAATGTCCTGGCGGGAAGGCTCTTTGACGTGCCGGTCCTCGGGACCCATGCCCATAGCTGGATCATGAGCTTCCCGGATGAGTATACGGCCTTTAAAAAATACGCCGAGCTCTATCCCTCCGCCTGCATCCTCCTTGTGGATACCTACGATACCCTGAAATCCGGAGTGCCCAACGCGATCCGGGTCTTTACCGAGATGCGGGAGCAGGGGATACCGTTGACCTTCTACGGGATCCGTATGGACAGCGGCGACCTTTCCTATCTGTCGAAAAAGATCCGCCAGATGCTCGATGCCGCGGGCTTCCCCGATGCCGTGATCTCGGCCAGCAACGACCTGGATGAATATCTGATCCAGAGCCTGAAGCTCCAGGGAGCCACGATTACCTCCTGGGGCGTCGGGACAAACCTGATTACGAGCAAGGATAACCCGGCCTTCGGCGGCGTGTATAAGATGGCCGCGATCGAGGATGAAAACGGCAGCTTCATACCGAAGATAAAGATATCCGAGAATGCGGAAAAAATTACGAATCCCGGGGATAAGACCATCTTCCGTATCTACGACAAGGATACGGGAAAGATCCGGGCCGACCTGATCGCGTTAAACGGGGAGAGCTTTGACTGCGAGAAGGATATGACGATTTTTGATCCTTATGAAACCTGGAAGAAGACGAAGCTTGCCGGCGGAAGCTATACCATGAGAGAGCTTCTGCTCCCGATCTTTAAGGACGGGAAACGGTGCTATGAATCGCCCTCCGTAATGGAGATCCGTGAGGCCTGCATAAAGGAAAAGGAAACGATCTGGGATGAGACAAAGCGCTTTGTAAATCCCGCGAAGATCCATGTGGACCTGTCGGACAAGCTCTATGCTTTAAGAGAAGAACTGCTGCAGAGGAACTGAAGCGGACGGCGGTTTTGCCATGCTTATCAGGGAATGCAAAGAGCCTTTGCGTTTCCTTGAAAATGAAAAAAAGAAAGGGGGAATGGAAAATGAAGAAAGCGATCGCAGCCGTGACGGCAGCCGTGATCGCCGGGGCTACTGCGCTGACGCTGGCATTGACGATTCCGGTAACTGCGGAAGCGGTGTCCGATCCTGCGCAGATGACCATGGAGGAACGTCTGCTTTTGGAGATTGAAGCCCTCCGTCTGGCGGGGGCGTTAGAGCCGGTACCGGCGCCGAATGATCCGACGGTGACTACCTATGTGGATCCGACCGCAAAGAATCCTGAGTTCGAAGAGCGTGCGACAACAGAGATGACTGCAGGGAAGGCCTTTGATACTGATTTCGAACGGAGAGCTGCCCAGGAACTTGCAGCGCAGAACATTATGGGACATTGATCGATCAAAAACGCCTGTGCATTTTGCACGGGCGTTTTTTGTTGCACAGGCCCGTGCAATGAAATATCCAGGCTAAAGCCGGGCACGGGCCGCGCAGCGAGTAGGGCAGATAAATCCCCCCTACTCGATTCTGTTGTCCGGATTTTGGTTTTCTGATTATTGTCCCGGCGGCAGAGCGTTTGCTGCTCAGGAAAAGGGGGTCAGGGACAGGGGAGTCCGAAGACCGGTCAGGCGGTCGTAGACCACGTTGGCGGAGTCGGCCATCAGGGGGTCCATCGTCTCATCCAGACCCTTCTCATAGAAGGTCGGGTCGTAGCCCTTTTTGTCGGTATAGAGAGCATCGAATTCGGGATAGGTCCTATGGTCACGAAGCAGGATCTCATCGGACACAGGGCGGGCGGTCTTCGGATCCAGCGTATAGGTCGCGACCTTCGCGGTTCCCTCTCCGTCGGAGGTGTAGAAAAGGAGCCGGTTGTCCTCACATAAAAACCAGGTGTTCTCCTCATCGCTGGAAAGGAGCTTTTTCGGTACTCCGTTTTGCGCGGTATAGAGATCCAGGAGCATGGAATCGTAGGGCGGCTCCTGCTTTACGGAAACGAGAAGCTCGGGAGAGCTGTCCCCGTTCAGGTCCAGATATTCGAAGCCGGCCAGCTCCATGTTCACCTGTGCATCCTGTCCCTGCCATAAGGGACTCACACCGGTTGTATTCTTCCAGCCGCCGGCAAGGGCGTCCCGGTAACGCTTCAGAACGGAAGAATAAACGGCGTCGGGTCCGGTCTCTGTTTCCTCCTCCGAGGAAGCTTCCGTTTCCGAAGAAGCCTCTGTCTCCGAAGAAGCCTCCTCCTCTGAGGATGCAGCCGCCTCGGAAGAAGCCTTCGCCTCGGAAGAAGCGTCCTCCTTCAAGGCAGCATCCTCCGTGGAAACCGTCTCCGCGCTTTCGATCGTAAAATGAAAGCTGCCGCCGTTATTCAGCTCCTCATTCGCCTCCGTCTCCCAGGCCCGGGTAGAGGGGGCGTGCTCCTTCACATTTTCAAAGGCTTCCTTTGCGCGCTCATCCGTTTCACGGTCCTGAACGCCCTTGTACCAGAGAACCACGCCCACGAAGAGCGCCAGGATCCCGCCCAGCAGAACGAGGAAGGCGAAGGAGCCAAACCCGTTTCCCTTTTTATCCTTCATACCCCTGCCTCTTAATTAAAGCCCACCAGCTTCTGGGTAAGCTGATAGGCGGCGATGCCGATACGCCTTCCGCCCTTTCCCGGGATGTTCATAATAAAGCCGAGAACCCCGTTCCTCAGGCGGTGGAAAAGCCGCAGATCCTTCTCACGGATATAGCCCCACAGCTCCCTCTTTTTCTCCAGAAACTCCTCCGTTCCGCCGCGAAGGCACATGACGGTGGAGACCGTGGTAACGATCTCGAGATAATTAAACAGGTATCTTCTGAGTTTACGTTCATGAATCGTAAGCGGATTGATGGAATCGAGCATGAGCTTATTGACCCGGATCTGCTGATCGATACGGGAGATCATGACCTTTTCGTTCACCGACTGGTCGTCCCGGCCGATGAAATAATGGTAGAAATCCACATCCAGGTAGATCATGTTCTTCACAAACGGCAGGGGCTGGTAAACGTAAAGATTGTCCACATAAAACGTATGCTTCGGAAGCTCCAGCTTACAGGCCCGGAGAAGCTTCGTCCGAAAGATCACAGAGTGCATCAGAAGATACTTTCCCTTTGGCGCAAGATAGACCTCGGGCCAGGTAAAGACGCGGTTGTGCGGAAACTCGAGCGTGTAGTGCATGATCTTTTTGTGCCATGCGCCCTGTTTATCATAGACAAAGTTGCTGATGACCATGTCGACGTTCACGGGGCCGCCGGTCACCTCGCGCAGCTTATCCAGAATTATCCGGTAGGCTTCCTGATCCACCCAGTCATCCGAATCCACGACCTTGAAATAGAGTCCCTTCGCCTCCTTAAGCCCCCGGTTCACGGCCTCCCCGTGGCCGCCGTTTTCCTGGTGTACGGCCTTTACGATACCGGGATAGTCCGCAGCATATTTATCCGCGATTTCAGCCGTCCTGTCCGACGAGCCGTCGTCCACGATGATGATCTCCACATCCTCCCCTCCCGGAAGAAGGGAATCGACGCAATGCTCCATATAATCCTGAGAGTTATAGCAGGGTACGGCGATCGATAGCAGCTTCATGTTTTCCTCCTTCAAGTCCTTTCTGTGAGCGAATCATACCATTATTTCAGAGGGATTACAAGTTTTCCCGGCGTTCCTCCTTCTCCCTCGCCTTCCTGGCACGGTCGTTGGTATCAATGCTTTTACGGAACACAACGAAGGTGTCGTACAGATATTCCGTGATCAGATTGACCAGCATGTTCAGCCCGGTAACGATGTACTCGTTCCAGCCAAGGCTTTCGACCAGATAGTCGCCGAGAATGGTGCTGATCGGAGTAAATACGGCGTAATACAGGGCAACCTTCAGCATCGCGATCGGTACGGACGCTACGGAGCGGAAGGTAAAGGTACGGTTGAGCGTAAAGTTCCAGAGCACGGACAAAATAAGAGCGATCAGATAGCAGGGCCAGTAGGACAGAGGGGTCAGTTCGTTCAACAGAGTAAAGGAAACGATCTCGATTACTCCCGCGGAGATGGAAAACATCAGGAACTTAAAGGCACGGATCAGTTCTGTTTTTCTGTTCTTCATGGGAATTCCTCCTTTTCAATCCGATTGATTGTAACAGAAAGACTCCGAAAAGAAAAGGGGCTGCTGTTGGGGACCATGAAAG
>JAFSXC010000132.1 GCA_017450105.1 Lachnospiraceae bacterium
CTCTACTCTGCGCGCAGGTCAGAGGAAGCCGAAGCGGCGCTCACCTTTATCCCCTACTACGCCTGGGCTAACCGCGGTGAGAACGAAATGATGGTGTGGATCAGGGAGTAGCGGCTGTGATGCCCTCCTCCCGTAAGTACTATAGAAGATATAAGAAATGAACATTACAGAAACAATACAATAAAAAACCTGGTGAAGAACATCAAAAAGCCCAAAAACATTTTTATGTACTATTGTTTTAAGATTAACCGGTACTTCGTCATTTTAGAATGGGCAGGTGAATCACTGGTGGTAAAAGATATGGTGGATGACCTTTTATGCGCTAATTACAGAGATCCGAAAACATATCCTGTATATTAAGAACACAAAATAGGAACTACCAAAAATGGGAGGAAATGAATATGACAAATACACAGGCATGGGATTATGCAGTAGGCATGATTAAGGTGGACGGACTTGAGCCGACACCGGAATTTAAGGAATACATTGAAAAGGAAAAACGTGGCGAGGTCACGATGGCCGACATCAAGCAGTACCTTGATAAAAAATATAAGGTGAAAGAGGATGCGGTAAATGCGTGACATCTATCTGTATGAGGATTGCGATGTTCTGAAAATCTGCTTGGCATTAAGGATATGAAACTCCTTAACGATGCAGAAGCGGACTATGTGACATATCGTCTGAAAGAGATTGTGATAAATCCATTGCCTGGGGATTATGACTATGTTCATCTCCTGCAAATGCACAAATACATTTTTCAGGATATGTACGAATGGGCAGGACAGCAACGCAAGTTGAATATCTATAAGGAAGAGCCTGTATTAGGGGGACTGTCCATTGATTATTCCGATATGTTTGACATTCCGAAGGATGCGGAACGAGCGTTGACTGAGATGCGGAGGAAACCTTGGAATGATATGGATTCTCACGAAGCCGCAGTGCAATTTTCAGATTCATTGGCGAAGCTTTGGCGAGTGCATCCGTTCCGGGAGGGGAACACCCGGACAACGGTTACATTCTGCTGTCAGTATGCGGACAGTATAGGACTGAACCCGAACAGAGAATTATTTGAGGACAATGCTCAATATGTCAGGACGGCATTGGTGGCTTATAATGCAGTCTTTGATGACTTGGGAGATAAGTCAAAGCCGGAATATCTTATAAAGATTGTGGAGGATGCCATCACAAGAGGTAGCAATAAATCATAATACATCTAAGGAAACGCTGATTTATGCGTTTCTGACCACCCCTTCTAACGCTCTACCTGCTGCCGTGCCACGAGCTCGGCAAAGAGGCCGTTTCTTTCGATCAGCTCCTCATAGGTCCCGTCCTCTGCGATCCTGCCCTCGTCCAGGACAATGATCCTGTCACAGTTTTTGATCGTGGACAGTCTGTGCGCGATCACGATTCTCGTACATTTCAAAGTGTCAAGCGAATCCGACACCTGCTCCTGTGTAATATTATCAAGCGCGGAGGTTGCCTCGTCAAGCATCAGAATCTTCGGCTTCGGAGCTATGGCGCGTGCGATCATGATGCGCTGCTTCTGGCCGCCCGAGATGCCGCCTGTGCCCTCTCCTATGATCGTAAACATATTCATGGGCATTCTTCGGATATCCTCCGCGATCCCGGCCGTCTCGGCCGCTTCCCAGGCCTCGTCAAGCGTAAGGGATGGTGCCGAGATCACAATATTGGAATAGATATCCCCGACAAAGAGCGACCCGTTCTGCATAACGGTACCGATCTTACTTCGAAGGGATTTCAGATCGATCCGGTTCAGGTCATGCCCGTCATAATAAACGGCTCCCTTCTGGGGCTTTTCAAAGCCGAGCAGGATACGAAGGAGCGTGCTCTTTCCGCAGCCGGTTTTGCCGGTGATCGCCACATACTGCCCCGAACGGATCCTGAGGTTCAGGTCCTTCAGCACCGGCGGCATATCCTCCCGGTAGCTAAACGTCACATTGGAAAGCTCGATACTGCCGGAAAGCTTTTCCAGGACCGGCTTGTTCTCTGCGATCTCGGGCTCTGCCTCTATGATCGGACGTAAGAGCTCAAAGGTCGGCGCGATCTGTGCCGCCGGTTCGATCATCGGAACAAGCGTCGTAAAGGCCCCGCACACAGTCGCGAAGGCGGCGTTGAACGCGTAGTACTGGCTGATATCGACCTGTGTCCTGATCGCAAGGTAATAAAGGAGCATCGTGCCCGTAAGGGATATCGCGGTAATGACCGCCGGGAAGACCTTTACGAACAGCGGCGGATCGTACATATATTTGGACTGGGCCGCGTACGCGTTTGCCCATTTTGAGAAGGCACGCTTCTCCGCTCCCGACAGCTTGATCTTCTCCACCCCTGTTATCAGGGAATAGGACAGTCCGCTCTCCTTTGCGGCCAGCTCCATCTGTGTTCTGTAGATCCGCGACCTTATACATAGGGCAAGGAGCAGCGTGATCAGCATAAGCGCAGCCACAGCAAAGGCCGGTCCCGACAGCGCCGGGGCAAACGAGCCGATCTGAAAGATGTAGATAAAGGAAAACAGCGCGGTCGTAAAGCAGGTCATGACCAGATTCAGGATCTCATATACCAGAAAGCTCATGTTGCTCACCCGTCTGGCGAGATCGCCCGAGCTATACCTCGAAAAGAACGAGCTCGGAAGGGTCAGGACCCGCATCATCGTAGCGGACTCGGCGGAGATGCTGAACCTTTGCGTACATCTGCGGAGAAACAGCTCCTGTATCGTTTTGAACAGAACCCCGGAAAGGGAGGCACAGACCAGAAAAACCGCGATCGCCGCAAAGGCAGATGCGCTTTTCATCGCCACGATATCCGAAAACAGGAGCCGATTGATCCAGGGGATCAGCATACCGACAAGGGCCGCGACCAGAGCGAAGCCGAAAAAGCCGATCACCCCGCTCCTGTCGAGGTTTGCAAAGAGGTATCCGTACAGGTCCTTCATGGTCATCGCTCTGGCCGGGAAGGCTTTGTAGAACAGAAAGACCTCTCCGGAAAAGAGCTTTTCCGTATTCGCGTTCACCCGCGTCAGCTTTCCGGTACCCGGGTCGGCATATTTATAGCCATGCGCCCCAGAAGGGATCAGCGCCACGCTCTTCCCGGTATCCGCGAAGGTCGTCAGCATCGCCCCCGAAGCGTTCCTTCTCCAGCCCTCCTTAAGCACCGCCTGCCTTGTCATGATCCCGTAAGGCCGGAGAAGATATTCCAGCACCTCCTCGATGGTCTGCAGTTTTTCCGGCACCTCCCGGACCTTGACATGATAGTATTTCAGGATCGATTCGATGGCATCCGTCGTCTGTTCGCGTTCGTTATGCATCGCAGCAGACAGATTCTTCCCCATCACCGAGCCGGCGATCTTAAGGCACGAATCCTCGAATGCTTCCATATCATTTTGTTTTCAGAGTTCGATCTGCTCTTCAAACCAGCCCTGCATCTCTTCTCCAAGCGTCTATTCATTCGTCACGAGTCTTTCATAAAGACCATGGTTTGCCATCAGCTCGTCATGGGTTCCCCGCTCGATCGCTTTTCCGTGATCCAAAACGATGATCTCGTCACAGTCTCTGATCGTGGAAACCCTGTGTGCCACAACGATCGTTGTGATCCCCCGCTCCTTTATGGAGGACACGACCTCATACTCTGTTTTCGCATCCAGCGCGCTTGTCGCCTCATCCAGGATCAGGATCGTCGGATCCTGCGCAAGAACACGGGCGATCTCGATCCGTTGTCTTTGTCCCCCGGAGAAATCCAGGCCGCCGTCACGAAGCCGGTAGGAATAGCCCCCTTCTCTTTGCATAATGTCGTCATGGATCCTGGCGTCCCTTGCCGCAAGTATTACCTCGAAGTCCTCGATGGAATTGTCCCACATCCGGATATTGTTCGCTGCCGTATCCTCGAAGAGGATGATGTCCTGATTCACAACAGCGACAGAGCTTGTAAACAGATCCCGGTCTATCCCGGTAACCGGTTTGCCGTCAAACAGGATCTCCCCCGACCAGGGACGGTAGAGACCCGAGATCAGGCGGGAGATCGTACTCTTTCCGCACCCGCTCTCCCCGACGAACGCAACGCTCTTTCCGGGCGACAGGGTCAGCGAAAAATCCTCGATCAGAGGCGGCGACAGCTTCGAGTATCCGAAGGTCACACCCTTCAGCTCAAGCGAGCCGGAAAGCTTTCTTGTGGCCGGAGCCGCCTTTTTATCCTCCCCGTTGCCTGCAAGGATCGGATCTGTCGGATATTCCATGACATCCTCGATCCTTTCCATCTGTGTACGCATCTCCTGAAAGCTCTGTCCGGCCCGGATCAGCGACTGCGCGGGCAGCAGGAACTGCGAAAGAAAGCCCTGGAAGGCAAGGACCATACCGCCGGTAAACTCCCCCTTTATGATCAGGTAGACCCCCATAAGGAGCACCACATCATTCACCAGCTCCATAACGATCGCCGGGATCCTCCCGAGGCCGGCATCGAGCCCCGCAAAGCGGACGCGCTGGCTGTTCACGCTCGCCTCGAGCCCCGCCCATTTCGAAAAGAAGCCGTTCTCCGCGCCGCTGGCCTTGATCGTCTCTATCATCTCAATCCCATAGACCGTTTCCGCATAGAGCCTGCTCTCGTCGCGCATCATAACGCGGGTGATGTTCATTCGTCTGACGCTGGTGTAGTATGCAATAAGCACGTTTAACGCGATGGCGCAAAGGCCGATCGCCGTCATCGGGACCGAGTAGGACAGCATCACCCCGAGATAAAAGATCAGCATCACCGTGTTGATCAGGAGGGGCGCAAAGGTATTGACAAGAAGGCTTGCGATATTCGCATTCGCAAGACGTCTCTGTTCAAGATCTCCGGCCATGCGCTGCGAGAAAAACCGCATCGGAAGCTGAAGGACATGCCAGAAATACGCAGCATTTCCGACGGCAGCAAACCTTCCGCTTATCCGCATCGAATAGACTGCATATATCCAGGCGGCTGTGATCTGTACGATCGTAAGGATGATGAGGGCAACCATAAAGAATCCGACAAGGCCTGAATTTCTCCCCCCCAAAAGCTCATCCATGAAGAACCTGGAAAAGCCCGCTGCCGCGATCGCGCCTATGGAGGTAATCGCCGTTGTGATCGCAACAAAGGCAAATGCGCTTTTCGCACCCTCCATCCGCTTTTTGGCAAATTTCAGCATACTCTTCGGGCTTCCGGAGGGTTCATACCCTTCCCCGGGCGTAATCAGCAGAGTAACCCCGGTAAAGGCTTCGTCAAACTCCTTCTCCGTAATCACGATATTGCCCCTTGCCGGGTCGTTGATATAGACCTTTCCCCTTTTGAAGCCGCATAAGACAACAAAGTGGTTGAACTCCCAGTGGATGATGCAGGGGAACGTCCCCTGCTCCTTCAAAGCTTCCGGTTCGAAGCGGTAGCCCCGGGCTGTAAAGCCATAGCTTCTCGCGGCCTTGGCGATGTTGCCTGCCTTGGAGCCGTCACGCGAAACGTCGCAGTCCTCCCGGACCTGCTCCAGAGGGACCCACTTGCCGTAATAAGCCATGACCATGGTAAGGCTCGCGGCTCCGCACTCCAGGGCCTCCATCTGAATAACGACGGGCACCTTCGCCACACCCTTTTTTACCGGTTGTCTGACTCTTGTATTCTTATCGGATAACATAGCTGATCGGCGCCACTTCCTTTACGCCTTCGTCCGTATTTACCTGAATCCTTCCGAACACAGCCCAGATAAGGACTCCTGCGATCAGAATCAAGGTAGCGATCAGGATCAGCCACACATGGGGTGTGGTCACCCTGATGTAATCGTTGAGCTGGTCCGGGGATGTAAGACGGTCCAGGCTTTTCTTTCGGAATATCGATTTCGTTTCCATTTTCCTGCCTCCTTTGTACGTCCGTCTGAAGCGCCTGTCCATGAGCATACGCAGATCTGTCGTATTCCTCCCGTTCAGACAGCGCCCAAAGATATTTTACTACAAACGCTTCTTCGAAGCCAGTACTCCTGAAATAATCCATATTGACAGAAGGCAGGTTCTTTTGGTAAAATGAATCTTGTCGACAATTTGTGCCCGTAGCTCAGCTGGATAGAGCAACGGCCTTCTAAGCCGTGGGTCGGGGGTTCGAATCCCTTCGGGCACGCGGTTTCTATTTTTATGGTGGGTATAGCGCAGTTGGTTAGCGCGCCAGATTGTGGCTCTGGAGGCCCAGGGTTCGAATCCCTGTATCCACCCTTTGCGCAGAAGCAAACAATGGGCTATCGCCAAGCGGTAAGGCACAGGACTTTGACTCCTGCATTCACCAGTTCGAATCTGGTTAGCCCAGATTTTTCTTATCCTAATTTGTTTTTACCCGGCGTATTTCTCCTGCCGGCGTATGGGCTACTAGCTCAGGCGGTAGAGCACTTGACTTTTAATCAAGGTGTCGGGGGTTCGAATCCCCCGTGGCTCATGAAAAAACAAACCCCGTAAATCCTAGTAAAATCAAGGGATTGCGGGGTTTTTAATTTTCCTTTAAAGAACATTTGTTTGGTGCTTTTAGGGGCATTTTGGGGTAAAAAGATGATTGATCGAAGATTGAATGATTGAATTCGTAATTCTACGGAAATCAGGCGCTGCCGGCAGCGGCCTGAGCTTCTTGCCTCAATGCAAAGGGGCTTAGTGACGGATGGACTCCATAAGTCCTGTCACTAAGCCCCTTTTCTGTTCAAATAACGTAATGGCGCCGCTCCCGAGGCAGGTTTTGGGCTTAACTTACTGACATTGGTTCAATAGCAGGCTCTACCCTCTCCTTACCAGACACAGCATCGTCACATCATCGAAGGGCTCCGCGCCGCCGACGAAGCTGTCCAGGTCCTCCTTCAGGCTCTCGACCGCTTCCTCCGCACGCACTTTTCCCTCCATCGCATTCTTCATCCGGTCCATTCCGTAGCGCTTTCCTTCGGCGTTCTTCGCCTCCGGAATCCCATCCGTATAAAGAGCAAGGAGCTCACCTCTGCCGAGAAGCATCCTGCCTCCGTGGAACTCAATATCCTCATCGGTACCCAGCGGCGGATCGTTCTCGGTACGCAGGATAAAGGCACCGGCAGAGCTGTTCCGCAGCGGGTATTCATGGCCGGCATTCACATAACGGATCTCCCCTGAGGAGATCTCGTAGATCCCGAGCCACACGGTTACAAAGAAGCCCTCCTTATTATTCTGGCACAGCCACTTGTTGGTATCGGTCAGGATTTCCTCCGGCTTCCCGCCCATCATCGTACGGGAAAGGATAAAGGTCTTTGTGATCGCCATAAACAGGGCCGCCGCGACGCCCTTGCCGCTGACGTCCGCCATGACAAGGCCGAGATGATCCCTGTCGATGCGGAAATAGTCGTAGAAGTCTCCGCCCACCTCTCTGGCCGGGATCATGGTACCGTACACATCCACCCCGGTCAGCTCGCTGAAGGCCCCGAAATCCTTGGGAAGCATATTTTCCTGGATCCGGTTGGCCACGTTCATCTCCGCACTGAGCCGCTCCTTTTCCGCCGTCATGGCCATGACGCTGTTGATGTGGGTGTTCAGATTGTTCTCCATCGTTTGAATAGCGGAGTAAAGGTCGCCGATCTCGTCCCTGGAATTGATCGGCAGCCCCGAGAAGCTGTGTTTTTCTGTCTCGGTATTTTCCTTAAGATATCCCTTGGCTGACTGTGC
This sequence comes from Lachnospiraceae bacterium, assembly GCA_017450105.1. Lineage (GTDB taxonomy): Bacteria > Bacillota > Clostridia > Lachnospirales > Lachnospiraceae > RUG12461. Next base: position 7,674 of record JAFSXC010000132.1, read on the forward strand.
GAGAAGCTTGACAGGGCGGATAACGACCCGGTCGATCACAATAAGATAAAGCACCACGATCCCGGCCGTGATCAGCACAACGAAAAGCGCAAGCTGCAGCAGGAAGGAATTGATCCGATCCATGACTTTATTCATGGAAATATCTACGGCGACAAACGCAGCAAACTCTCCATCCGAGGTAAAGACCGGTACCCCGCCGGTGGCAAGCCAGCCATAGTCCGCATACTCTGTCATATACGGCGGCATCCCGTTCTCCGGGTGCGCAAGGATCTCCGGATCCGGATTCGCGGCGTCAAAGGTTCCGATCCTGCACTGATCCTCTCCGGGCGCAGGATCCACCAGATAAACCGCGGCAAACTGAACGGAATTGTCCCAGTGGGAAATATAGATATCCTCCACATCATTGATCTCCAGCAGGCGGGACATCTGAACGTAAAGATCCTTGTACTCCTGTGTTTCCTCAAGGAAGGTAAAGTTGGAAAGGAACTCCTCGAATTCCGGCGTTCCCCATTCCTCGCTGACGACCCATTTCTCCGGAGGGATGGATTCATAGACCTCCCAGGTTTTATCCCACAGCCTCTTCGTCTTGTCCCCATCGACGGTTTCAGCGGCGTTGGTGCAGATAGCCATGATCTTTTCATTATAGGAGTTCTGCACCATATCCATCAGGACCTTTCTCGTAAGAGAGATCAGGAGTACACCAAGCACGATCCCCATGATAATGATCAGGGACATGGTTTTCAGACGAATGCCAATACGCTTCTTTTTCATAGGCCTCAATCCTCTTTGATATTCAGGAGCTTAATAAACCCGGTCACGGTAAAGATCGCCATAACCTCATCATTGACATGAACAAGACACATGCTTCCGGCCTGGCGCTTCATCTGCTTCTGGATCATCAGAAAGGCCCTGAGGCCAGCCGATGAAATATACTCCAGCTTGGAAAGATCTACAACAATATTATCCGTCTTATCGGCAGCGGCGCGGAGCTGCTCCTCCAATTCGTCCGCATTGGTACCGTCGATCTCTCCCTCGATATAAAGGGTTATCTGCTCATTTTCTACTGCTTCGGTAATGTCCATCTTGTATCTCTCTCCTCCTTTATATCAATGCTTCCGCCAGCTTTTTTTCCAGCGTCAGAATATTTTCACCGTTTCTGTACTCGTAGGATACACCGTCCATCGTCGTACGGACCAGAAAGATCCCGAGGCCCCCGACCTGACGGTCCTCCAGCTCCGCATCCAGATCCGGCTCCTTCACCTCCAGCGGATCAAAGGGATAGCCATGATCGATAAAGGACAGCTCGACCAGCGCCCCGTTCCCATCCTTCTTCACAGACATCGTTATCTTCGCCGGTCCGGTATCGGGATGATAGGCGTAATGGGCGATGTTTAGAAACACCTCCTCAACGCAGAGCTTGATCTGGCGGATGAGCTTTTTATCCTCAACGTAAGGCGCCAGCTCCTCCGTAACAAACTCAAATACCGCTTTCAGATTTTCCTTCTTCGCATCCAGAACGAGTTCTCTCACCAGCTACCTCCTTGTCGGTAAGCCAAGGGCCGCTTTCATCTTCTTTTTGTTCTCATACATCCGCTCATCCGCCCTGTTCAGAAGCTCCTCCAGGTCGTAATCGTTTTCTCCGCAGGCCAGGCCGCTGGCCACGGTACAGTAGAGCCCGTCGTCCGCTTCATTTTTCTTTCGAAGCCCCTCCTCCCAGAGCCTTAGCAGCTCATTTGCCTCATTCTCCGAGACATTGCAGGCAATGACCACGAATTCATCTCCGCCGGTCCGAAAGGCCATGATCTGTTCGTTTGTAATCAAGTCGATGCTGTCGGCCGCTTTCACGATGAGCTGGTCGCCGGCCTCATGGCCCTGTTCGTCGTTTACAAGTTTCAGATTATTGACGTCGAAATTCATGACGGCAAGCTTCTTCGGTCTTCCGAAGGCCTGTTCGCGGAGGCTTAAGTATTTTCCCTTGTTGTAAAGCCCCGTCAGCTTGTCATGCTCGCTCTCGTATACGATCTTCTCCCGCAAAATCCCGTTCTCGATATAGAGCCGGATCACGTTATAGACCGAGGCATCCCGGAAGTACTCCTCATTAAACTTCTGGCCTCTGCGAAGGAACAGGGCGTATCTCTGGGTTCCTGTGGTCTCGGAAAGGAAGCAGTAATAGCCCTCCGCAAACTCAAACCGCTTCGCGTTCAGCATATACTCGATCTCCTCCGAGGGCTCGACGGCATGGCGGCTGAAGGAGCGGCTGTAGCTGGTCTTCTGGATCATTCCCGTCCTTTCCTCCTCCATAAAGAGAAGTCCGTCCGTGGCATTGCAGAAGGCCACAAGATCCGGAAGACAGGAGTCATAGGCCAGAGAGAGCTTCGAAAGAATACTCTTCTGGAAATCGCTGACATCGGCGATCTGCCGGGAATAGTCGCTGATGTCCTGGAAAAGCGTGGCGTAGTCGCTGACATCGGTAAAGAGATGGCATTGGTAGACCTCTCCCTCCATATGGACGCTTGCGGACTCGATACGGTAATACTTCCCGTCCTCCACGTCGCTGAATTCCCAGCTCTTTTCCTCGTCCACTCCGGGCTTGCACTTCACCCACAGACTCCGCGCGTGATCTGAAAGAATAATCCGGGCGTCCTGGTAGATAATACTATCCTCTCCGTCACATACGATCACACCGCCGATCCTGTGTTTTACAAAGGTCTGAATCGCTTTTTCGATTCTGTCGGTTTCTGTCATTTGTGTCGCTCCTCTTTCATACTCACACAGGTTGATTCGTATAAAAATTCTATTATATTCTAACATGGTTTTTGTGCAAAAACAACACATCGGAGGATATGGGCATGAAAATCAGGTCCGTGTTACTGTTCACACCTCAATGTCATTAACTCGGAAGTTTGACAGTTCATCCCTAATCAAATGAATAAAAGATTATCGTTTAGCCTTTGTAAAGACTGGATTTCCAGTCTTCTTTTTTTGTCAAATTTCATGTATTTTGATGTAGCATTATGTAGCAGTATATGATATAATA
>JAFSXC010000013.1 GCA_017450105.1 Lachnospiraceae bacterium
CTTCGGAAGATAACCTTCCGAAGATACTCTCACACCCCTCGCGGCAGCTGCTCTTTGGCAGAGCGCGCCCGAGCTGATACTTGCTCTTTCCGGATATAACGGGTAAAAAAGAAGCGTTATCTTCTCCAACAAATTAAGCTGTGCGGTCTGACAGCGCAGCCTGCCAAAACCTCCCGGGAAGCCTCCCCTCTATAAAGTAAGGAACACCTCATACTGCTCCTTGGTTGCCGGCGCCCATAATTTGCCGGTGACGATCTGATCCTTCAGCTCCAGGAGCTTCTCATAAAGCTCCGCCGGATAGAGCGAATGATTCTCACTGATCCCCAGCGCATCATCCTCAAGCCCGAGCCGCACAGTCCTCCCGCCCACGGAATTCCCGATCAGATAATCCATGGACACATCCACCAGCGCCTTGTTCACATATTTCATAACACTGGTGATCACATTCTGCGGCGCCAGAAAGGCCTGGTCCTTGTCGACCCCGATCACAAACCGGTCCGCCTCCTTCGCCGCCTGGATCACGCCGACCCCGGTTTCCCCGGCCGCATGGAAAATAATATCACAGCCGCCGTCATAGAGCCCCTTCGCCAGCTCCTTTCCCTTCTCCGGGTCATTGTAGCTGTCCGCAAACACATCCTCGACAGAGACTTCCTTTCCGGTTTCCTTCGATGCATGGAAAACGCCGGCCTTAAAGCCGTACCGGAAATGATCGATGATCGTATCCTCGACACCGCCGATAAAGCCTACCTTCCCGGTCTCCGTCATCGTGCCCGCAAGGTAGCCCGCCAGAAACGACGGCTCCTCGTCCCGGAAGACCACGCCGGCCACATTCTCCGGAAGGTTCTCCTCATCATAATCAAAGATCGCGAACGTAACATCCGGGTTTTCGGGGGCAGCCGCAAGGACCGCCTCTCTGCATTCGTAGCCCATGCCCCAGATCAGATCGCCGCCGGCGCTGATCATCTCGTTCAGCTTCCCCTCGAAGCCGGAGGCTCCGCCGCCCTCCGTAAACTTCGTATTGCACTCAAACAGGCCGGAAAGGCGCTGCAGACCCTCCCAGGCGCTCTGGTTAAAGGAGGCATCCTCGACCCCGCCCTCATAGGTAACGACTCCTACCATCGGGATCCCCGGATCCTCAGGCACTGCCTCAGCCTCCGGTTCCTTTTCCTCAGTCTCAGCCGGGGCCGCTTCGGACGGCGCCTCACTCTCCGTTTCCCGTATTTCTTCCGTCGCCGCAGTTTCAACGCTTTCGGTTTCCGCTGCCTTATCCGCTTCCTTTGTCTCCTTCTGGCAGCCCGTAAGCACACCTGCCGTAAGTACACACGCCATAAGCATGGCCAAATGTCGTTTTTTCATACTCTCCTCGCTTTCTTCTCCTCTATAAACGCCAGTTTCCATCTGACTTGATCCGGTCGGATGCGAATCCCGTAAGCGGCCAAAGGACGCCCGCTGACGGTATTTTGCTCCCATTCGTGATACAACTGCTTATTATAGCACAACTATCTGTCATCCGTCATCTCCTTCAGAAAAGGGGATGGCGACACCGGATGGCGGTGCAGGCTTTTGACGTCATATATGAGTAATCTTTCCTTTGCCCTTGTGACTCCTACATAAAAAAGACGTCTCTCCTCCTCGATCTCCTCCGGCGTAACCGCCCGTTTGTACGGCATGAGCGTGGACACCGCATCGATCAGAAACACGGTCTTAAATTCCAGCCCCTTCGCGCCGTGCAGGGTGGAAAGCAGAACCGCGTCCGCCGCCCTGTCCTCGTGCTTTGCCGTTTCCTTCAGCCGGACGGAGAAGCGCAGCGCGTGCTCCTTCAGCTCCGCAAAGCTCTCCATCCCCCGTGCCGCCTCCTGCAGACCGTCCAGAACGTCCAGAAGGTCCTCCTGTGGAATCCCCCTGTCCGCCGCATAGCTCTTCAAAAACGCATCATAGCCCATCGCAAGGCGGAGGTAGGTGATCGCCGCATAGGGACCCTTCCCCTTCAGAAAGGCCAGCTCCCTGCAGAGCCTTTGAAAGGCCAAAAGCGCGCTCTCCCGGCCGGCCAGCCGCCTTTCCACGGCATAAGGAGAAACGGGATCCTCCGCAAAAAGCTCCCGTTCCAGAAAGCGCACGGGCCGGTTGATGATCCGAAGCAGATGCTTTCTTTCCATCGCCCCCTCCGCCAGCTCCAGGTATGAAAACATATCCCGACAGATCCAGTGGTCGAACAGGTTCGGCACACGCTCCTTCGTCCGAAACGGAAGGTTCTCCTTCATCATACGCTCCATCAATATCCGCGGCTCGTTGTTGGTCCTGAAAAGCACCGCATGGTCCGCGCAGGAATCGCCCGCCTCCAAAGCCCTTCGTATCTCCCGGATCACAGCCTCATGTTCATCCCGGAAATCCCGGAAGGTGGAGAAGGTGATCCTCTCTCCCCTGTGCCTTAACGACCGGATCTCCTTCGGAAAACGCAGGGTATTGTTTTTAATCAATTTCAGACTCCCCTCCGTGATCCTTTTCTGACACCGGTAATTCGTGTCCAGAAGAATGACGGGTGCGTCCGGATAGTCCTTTGTAAAACGCTGCATGACAAGAGGATCCGCCCCCCGGAAGCCGTAAATGGACTGGTCATCGTCTCCGACGATAAAAAGGTTGTTTTCCGGCGCAGCAAGGAGCTTTAAGATCTCATACTGCAAAGGATCGATATCCTGAAACTCGTCCACCATCAGATAGCGGAATCGCTCCTGCCAGCTTCTTAAGACCCCGGGATTTTCCAGAAACAGCGCATGCGTCCTTACCGCCATATCGTCAAAATCGATAAGAGCGCGCTTTCTCTTTTCCTCCTCATAGCCCTTCCACAGAGGCAGGTGCTCCTTCGGCTCCTCCCTCCGGCTCCTGGCTCTGGAAAAGGCCCTGAGCGCCTGATCGATCCGCTCCTCCCGCTCCTCCTCCTTCTCCTCCCCCGTCATAAGCTTACGCAGAAGCTCTCTTTGCCGGGTCTGGGAGAGCACCGTAAGCGGGGTTTTGGAGCAGGCCCTCAAAACGCCGTAAAAAAAAGAGTGAAGCGTCCCGAACGAAACCCCGGACCGGTTCCTTCCCATGAGTCTCAGGGTCCGCGTCCTCATTTCCTCCGCCGCCGCCTTCGTAAAGGTAACGACAAGGAGCTCCTCCTCCGGAACCCCCGCCTCCTTTACCAGAGAAAGCACCCGCCCCGTTATCACCGTCGTCTTCCCGCTTCCCGGCCCCGCCAGAACCATGCAGGGCCCCCGGGTATGTCGTACCGCCTGTTCCTGTTTTTCATCGAGCATAAGACAAGTCTTCCTTTCGCGTTTCCTGCTGTGAACGGCAGACGGATCCTTCGTTCACAAAAAAAAGCCTGCAGGAAAAATATCCCGCAGACTCTCTCGTCTCATTGTATTTTGTTTTCCTGTGTCCGTCAACCCCTTGCTCGGATCTCGCTCTCTTCACATCGTAGTTAGGGTTTTCTTACCATAAAATCAACCGCACCCCGGATGCACTTGATCTCCATCTCCTCCCATTCTCCGCCGTATTCCCCGTCCAGCGTCCAGGCCAGAGGCTTCTCCGCCCTGATCCGCAGCTCACTGGCCTTGCAGGTATAAACATGGCGGGAGTTCTTTACGAGCTTCAGGAGCTTTGCAAAGATCCAGGGAAACCAGATGGCAAGCGGCGGGCGCTTGATAAGTGTCACCTCCAGAAGGCCGTCATCCAGCGCGACCAGATCTCCGGTCACGCCCTTTACGCCTCCCACCGAGGAGGTATTTGTAATCATCCCGTAGCAGTAGGTATCCTCCAGCTCCTCTCCGTTTATGGTAATGTGCAGAGGAATGGAAGGATAAAACCCGAAGGGGGCGCTCAGAGCCTCCTTCGTAAACTCCAGCACATAGGCGCCGTGTCCGAGGGCGTTCTTCATCCCCTGTTTGGTACGGTAGGGAATATCGGACAAAATCCCAAACGCCGCCGAGTATAGAAAGGTCTTATGGTTCAGCTCCCCCACATCGCAGGAAAAGGGATGGCCCTTTGCCGCAACGCGTGCAGCATTTAAGGGTCCCTTCGGGATATTTAAGGACGACGCGAAGTCGTTGGTGCTGCCGGCGGGAATATAGCCGATCGGCACCCGGATGCCGCTCCTTCGGACCCCTTTCACGGTCTCGTTCAGCGTTCCGTCCCCGCCGCTGCAGACCACAAGGTCAAAGCTCTTCGCCTTTCTTTTCACAACGTTTACGGCGTCTCCCTTGCACCTGGTGGCGTGTACAACCACCTCATATCCGTATTTTTCCAGTATGCCGAGAATACCTCCCAGATTTTTCCGGATCTCACCCCTGCCGGAATGCAGATTTACAACAAATAACGCTCTTTTCATTGTGCCTTTTCTTTCAGATAATCAAGGATTCCCTTCGCTGCCGATTTTCCGGCACCCATGGCCAGGATCACGGTGGCAGCGCCGGAGACGGCATCACCGCCCGCGAAAACGCCGGGTTTCGAGGTCGCGCCGGTATCCTCTGTTGCAACAATACATTTTCTGCGGTTCGTTTCCAGCCCCTCCGTCGTCGAGGAGATCAGCGGATTCGGAGAGGTTCCGAGGCTCATGATCACCGTATCACATTCGATCTCATATTCGCTGCCGGGGATCTCCACCGGGCTTCTGCGGCCCGATTCATCGGGTTCGCCGAGCTCCATTTTGATGATCCGGATCCCCTTTACCCAGCCGTCGTCATTTACCAGGATCTCCACCGGATTCTGCAGAAGGTCGAAGATGATCCCCTCCTCCTTCGCGTGGTGGACCTCCTCCACACGGGCCGGGAGCTCCTTCTCGCTCCGGCGGTACACGACATGCACCTCCGCGCCAAGGCGAAGCGCTGTTCTGGCCGCGTCCATGGCCACGTTTCCGCCGCCGACGACCACGACCTTTTTGCCCCGTTTGATCGGCGTATCGTAGTCCTTAAAGGCCTTCATCAGATTATTCCGGGTCAGAAACTCATTGGCGGAAAAAACGCCGTTGGCCTGCTCGCCCGGGATCCCCATGAACTTCGGAAGACCCGCTCCGGATCCGATAAAGACGGCTTCAAAGCCCTCCTTCTCCATCAGCTCATCGATGGTCACGGACTTTCCGATCACCACGTCCGTTTCAATCTTTACGCCGAGACTCTTTACGTTCTCGACCTCCTTTTTTACGACCTCCTCCTTCGGAAGACGAAACTCCGGGATTCCGTAGACCAAAACCCCGCCCGCTTCATGCAAAGCTTCAAAGATCGTCACCTCGCAGCCCGCCTTCGCAAGCTCTCCGGCGCAGGTCAGTCCCGCAGGGCCCGATCCGATCACCGCCACCTTATGGCCGTTCTTCTCCTTTGCGCCCTCGGGCTTGATCCCCTTTCCTCTGGCCCAGTCCGCGGTAAAGCGCTCGAGCTTTCCGATCGAGACCGGTTCGCCCTTGATCCCGCGTATGCACTGGCCCTCGCACTGGCTTTCCTGGGGGCAGACCCGCCCGCAGACCGCCGGCAGCGCTGTCGCTTCGGAAAGGACCTGGTAGGAGCCCTCGAAATTACCTTCCTTGATCTTCTCGATAAAGCCCGGAATATTGATCGAAACGGGGCAGCCCTGTACGCATTTCGGGTTCTTGCAGTTTAAGCACCGCTCCGCCTCTTCCATTGCCTCTGTCTCATTATAGCCAAGGCATACCTCATCAAAATTTTTCGCTCTCACCCGGGGCTCCTGCTCCCGGATCGGAACTCTCTTTAATACGTCACTCATTTCGCGGCACCTCCCTCTTCGCATTCCCCGCAGCCTCCATGATGGGTATCCCCCTCCTGAAGCTTCAGCAGCGCTCTTCCTTCTTCCGTCTTGTACTGGGTCATCCGCTTCATGGCCCCGTCAAAGTCCACGAGATGGCCGTCAAATTCCGGTCCGTCCACGCAGGCGAATTTCACCTTTCCATCCACCACGAGCCGGCAGGCTCCGCACATGCCCGTACCGTCTACCATAATCGGGTTCATCGAAACGATCGTATGGATCCCCAGCTCCTTTGTCAGCTTGCAGACAAATTTCATCATGATCATGGGGCCGATCGCAACGCAGTGGTCATAGGTCTTTCCCTCGTCGTACAGGGCCTGGAGCTGATTCGTTCCCATGCCGTGGAAGCCGTAGGTACCGTCATCCGTGGTCACATAGACGTTTCCGGCCACCGCCTTCATCTCATCGATGTAAAAAAGCAGATCCTTCGTCCGGCTTCCCATGATCACATCGGCGTCCACGCCGTGTTCATGCAGCCATTTCACCTGGGGATAGACCGGCGCCGTTCCAAGACCGCCCGCGATGAAGACGATCTTTTTCTTCTTTGTCTCCTCCAGATTCTTCTCCTCGCAGAGCTCGGACGGAAGCCCCAGGGGCCCCACCACATCCGCGAAGCTGTCTCCCGCCTTTAGGTCCTTCATTCTCTCGGTCCCGGCTCCGATGGTCTGTACCACCAGGGTTACGGTTTCCTTTTCCCTGTCATAATCGCAGATCGTAAGCGGGATCCTCTCTCCCTTCTCATCGGTCCGGACGATCACAAACTGCCCCGGAAGACACTTATCCGAAACTCTCTTCGCTTTTACGTCAAAGAGGTAGATCTTGTCCGCCAGGTTTTCGGCTCTGATAATCTCAAACATCTTACTTTACTCCTTATCCGTTCTTTTATGTATGACAATCATGGAAATGCTGTGCAAATCAGCGTTTACATTATATATGAGGCAGCAGAAAATTACAACGTCAGTCTTGCCGAAAAGACAAAGGTATTGACGGTCTGGAACACAGCGGCACCGCCGTACATGAGGCGGCAGATGTCTTGTCCTCTTCCCTCCTTTATTTCGCTCCTGTTGATATTCCAAAGCATCACAAACAGCAGGATGAAATCCAGATAAATAAAGGTCCGATAGGTGGAATTTTCCAGCGACGGCGAGAGCCCCACCACGAGTCTGGAGCACACACCGACGAAAAACAGAAGCACGAGCAGAAGCCCTTCTGTCCGGCTGCCTGACAGAAAAAAGATCGTCGCGCCGACCGAGGCCAGAAGCGCGAACCAAAGGAGACACATGGCCCAGGCAGACGGCTCCGCCCCCGTTTCCCTCGTCAGCACCGGATCCTCCAGCATCAGAAGGGTGAGCGACGGGAAGACCCCCGACAGCACAGCCCGGTACAGGGCAAGGAACGGCGCAAACAGCGCGATCAGCCGTTTCGGAAGACTTTTTGTTTTCATGCACAGGAGGAGGAACAGCGCAACCGTGACCACCAGAAAGACAAAGCCCTCATCCACGAGCTTCGTGCAGGTATCGTTCAGCGCGTAGGAAACCTTATCCGCCAGAGACATCCTCTGGAAGCCCTCCGTCAGCGTGGTTTCCAGCTCCTTCACCATCCGTACGCCGTTGCCCGGGCAAAGAAGGATCAGGATCAGGTTCATAACGTCCGCTGCAAAAAGCAGGATCGTTTCAAAGGAGATCTTCCTTTGCTTCTTCAGGATCAGGACAAACAAAGCGATGTACACAAAGAAAAGAACGCCGCACATCTGCTCCATATTGCAGGCATAGATTGCTGCGGCAACGGCTAAAGCCGTATGCCACCATTTCGGCCGTTTCTCATGGTACAGCAGCACAGCCGGCGCCGTACAAGAGAAGATCCCGAGCACCAGCGGCCAGAAATAATTCATCGTCGTGGCTGTCCAGCCGGCAGACTGCATCTCGCCGAAGGGGTACATCAAAATCGCCCCGACGACCAGCCAGTTCAGCCTGGTATTTTTTACGGTTCCGTTCAAAAGGAAGGCAAGGGAAGCGGCAAGCAGAGGAAACAGAAGCGAATCCAGAAGCTTCCACAGAAAAAGCTTTTTCGCAAGCAAAACCAGAAAGCCCTCGATGACAAGACGGGAGCTCCAGCTATCATAGCGCTTGAGCAGAAACTCCAGGAGCGTCCGTTTTTTCAGGACTCTCGCAAAGAATCTGGCGGTGTCGAGATCCGGATGCTCCCACAGAAACAGGTGGAAGACCAGGATCACGACAAACAGGACCAGAATGGGAATGTAGGGTTTCCATTTGGGATTACGTAAAGTAAACAAGAGGATCCTCCGGTTCTTTTGCTTCCTTTATCTCAACAGGATACAGAACAGGCCCTTTCCCCCGGTACTCCTTCGCCCACTCGATCCGTACCTCCGCGGTCAGCTCCTGCCAGCTCTTATGGGGGATCTTATCCGCGTCCTTGTATTTACACTTGAAGCCGATAAACTGGGTATCCGCCTCGCAGCAGTTCATCGCAAAGCGGCCGGGCACGAACATGCCCTTCCCCTTATTCTGCGGCGGATTATAGATCAGGGCCAGGAACTTCACCTTTTTCCCGTCATAGTTCTTCGGGTGGTCCATCGCGTCCAGATACCAGATACCGTAGTCCGAATCCGGGAGCTCGAGGAAATCCGATGAAAGGTCGTAGGGAAGTTCCTCGTCCCCTCCCTGGTCGATGGTCCCGTCCTTACGCTCGTACACGAGCTGGGCCGCGCGGTTGATCGCCTTCACGGTCCGCCGGAACTTGGACTTCGGGGTATTGTCATCGCACCGGTTAAAGATCACAACATCCGCCCGGAACAACTGCTCCTTCATCATCTGGCGCATATTGTTATAGTACATTTCATAGGTCGAGCCGTCCACGGTGGCAAGGCTCTGGTAGATGACCCAGCCCTTCGGGAAATCGGCCTCCAGAATATGCGCGATCTCCCAGGTGCCGTTGTATTCGATCATGACCTGGTCCGGGTGGTACTCCTCCTCGAGTTCAAGGAGCCGTCCGTTTTTGAATTCCGACGGATCCCGGATCTGTACCAGCGTCACATCCTCCCGCTCGAACCCGGCCATATCGTATTCCACCTCTCCCTCCTCACAGGAAAGCAGAAGCGTCCGTTCGCCGCGTCCGAAGCCCTGTTCAAAAAGCGTTTCATGGATCAGCGTCGTCTTGCCGCTGTCCATAAAGCCCGTGATCAAATAAACTCCAACTTCTTTTGCCATTTCTCTTCAATCCTTTACAGCCCGAACAGCTCCTCGATCCGCTTCGTATTCAGATCGGTTCCGATCACCACCAGACGCCCGGTATAATCCGGCTCTCCGTTCCGGATCTCGTACTCGCCGGAAACCATGTCGAAATAAATCCACTGACCGTCGATGTCCTCGACCATGCCCTTAGCCCGAAGCACCTCTCCGACCTCATTGGTATCCCGGAAGGTCTTTAAGGCATCCTCAATAACGGACCTCTCAAACCGCTTCGGCGTCTCCTTTCCCCAGGAGGTGAAAATGTCGTCGGCGTGGTGGTGATGATGATGGTCGTGGTCGTGCTCATGATCATGATGATGGTCATGGTCGTGCTCATCGTGGTCATGATGATGGTCATGGTCATGGTCCTCATGGTCGTGATGATGCTCATGCTCATGGTCATGGTCTTCGTGGTCGTGATGGTGCTCATGCTCATGATCATGGTCGTGCTCATCGTGGTCGTGATGGTGCTCATGCTCATGGTCGTGGTCTTCGTGGTCATGGTGATGGTCATGATCATGGTGATGGTGCTCGGCGTCATGCGCTTCCTTATCCACGGCATGCTGCTTCTCGGCCAGCACCTGGATCTCCAGATTATCCTGGCCCTCCATCACAGAGAGGATCTTGTCCCCTGGAATCGAATCCCAGGCCGTTGTAATCACGGCAGCCTTCGGATTCAGCTTTTTGATCAGTTCCTGCGCGAAGGTAAGCTGCTCGTTTTTCGCACTCTGGGTACGGCTTAAGATCACTGTGGTCGCGAACTGGATCTGGTTGTTGAAGAACTCGCCGAAGCCCTTCATCTGGCGTTCCGCCTTCAGGGCGTTCACCACGGTCACCAGCGAATTCAGCTTTACATCCGCCTCCTTTTCGAAGTCCGTCACGGACTGCATCACGTCGGAGAGCTTTCCGACACCGGACGGCTCGATGATGATGCGGTCAGGATGGTATTTTTCAAGGACCTCCCTTAAGGCCTTCGCGAAATCACCCACCAGCGTACAGCAGATACAGCCGGAGGTCATTTCCGTAATCTCGATCCCGGCATCCTTTAAGAAGCCGCCGTCGATCCCGACCTCCCCGTATTCGTTTTCGATCAGTACCACCTTTTCCTTCGTCAGGCTCTCTTCCAGAAGCTTACGGATCAATGTGGTTTTTCCGGCTCCGAGGAAGCCGGAGATAATATCTATTTTTGTCATAGCTTTTTCCTCCTAAATTTCTATTGTATCTCGATTATTTCATTCTGTCGAGGGGTATTCCGTATCAAAACAGGCCGCGGCGGTCCCGCCACAAACGAACAATAACCCTACCCATGAAAAGGACAGTTGCAAAAGGATCTACCGAAGAATAACGGAATTCGGAGCCGTATCAAAGGTATATACGACGGCGCCCGTGTCTGCCAGCTCCTGCAGAGCCTTGAGGGACTCCCCGCTCCCCGAGATCAGACTCCCCGGAGCATCGAAGAAAACGGTTTCCGGCTCTATGAAAAGATTAAATTTATTGTCCGGGCACCACCCGATCCCGTGGTGTCCGACCTGCAGGATATCCGCCTTCAGCTCCTCCCCATACTGCTTCTTCAGCTCCCTGGCCCGCTTTTTGGTCACATCGGCACAGAACAGCGCACTTGTCTTCTTCCCTTCGAGCTTAAACATCAGAGACCCGGTATTCTCCGGGTCCTGTTCAAAAGCGGGGTCGCCCTTTTCGTAGGCGTTGAAGATTTTCATTCGAAGACCGAAGAGGTCGTACTCCTCCCCGGCATGAACAAACCGTACGTTTTCCCATCGCTCCAGATTCCGGCGGAAAGCCAGGTAGTGTTCAAACCCGCCGTCGTAAGCATCCGCCACCTTGCGGTAGTGCTCCTCATCCAGGTCGGGACAGTAGATGGTGCCGATCTGAAAGTCAAAGGGGCCGGAGGAGAGGTTGTTGAACGCCGAAACATGGTCCTCGTGGGAGTGGGTAATGATCCAGGCGTCCACGTAATTTCCGTGTTCCATGATCTGGTTCAAAAGCAGCTCCGCGTTCGTATCCCACCCTCCGTCAATGAAGATCATGTGGTCATACGCATCCGTCAGGACATAGCACAGTCCCTGGGCCCCGTTCTGCTGCGGGTACTGGGTCAGGGTAAAGGAAGCCCTGTCCTCCCCCGCCGCCCGATACGCTCCCGCAAAGAGAAGAACCGCAAACAGAAGCAGGACAAACGCAATAGCGACCCGTTTTTTCATTCCTACATTTCCTCCGGCGCCGAGAAGCCGAGAAGCTCAATGCATTGCTCCGCCAGATCCCGCACCAGAACGAGCAGGGCAAGATAGCTCTTCTTTTTTTCCTCATCCTCCTCGGCCAGGATCCGGTTTTCATGGTAGAAATGGTTAAAGGCATCCGAAAGCTCATAGAGGTAGGCGCAGATCCGGTGGGGCGAGAGGTCTGCGACGGCGCTTCTTATCATTTCCGGGAACCGGGCCGCCTTCATCATAAGCTCCTTCTCGCCTTCGCCCGAAGCGGCCAGGATCCGCGCACCCTCGAGCGTTCCACCGGTTTCCCTGTATTTCCTCAGGATGGACTTGATCCGGACGATCGTATATAAGATGTAGGGCCCGGTATTTCCCTCGAAGGAGGTAAACCGGTCCACGTCAAAGATATAGTTCTTTTCCGCCTGGTTGGAGAGATCCCCGTATTTCAACGCCGAAAGAGCCACGAGCTTCGCGGTTTCCCCGGCCTCTCCTTCGGTCGCTCCCCGCCCGCTGTCCAGGATTTTTTTCTTCATCTCCTCCCGGATATCGGCGATCAGATCGGAAAGGCGCATGACTCCGCCCTCCCTGGTCTTGAACGGCTTTCCGTCCTTCCCGTTCATTGTGCCGAAGCCGATGAAGGTAAGCTCGGTCTCCGGCCGTACGATCCCGGTCTTTCTGGCGCAGCGGAACACCTGGGTAAAATGCATCTCCTGACGCTTGTCCACGACATAGACCACATGGTCCGGCTTCTCGTGGTCTTCTCTCCACTGCAGCGTCGCGAGGTCCGTCGTGGTATAGAGGGAGGCGCCGTCGGATTTAAGGATCATGCAGGGCGGGACCTCCTTGGTATCCGCTTCCTCCGCCACATCCACCACAAGGGCTCCCTCGCTCTCATAGGCATAGCCCTCCTCCTTCAGCCGCCTTGCCATGGGCGCGATCAGCTCCTGTACATCCGATTCTCCCATCCACAGATCAAACTCCACGTTCAGATCCTGATAGTTTTTCTTCAGATCCGCCACGGAAACGGCGAGGATGTGCTTAAACAGGGCGCGATATCCCCTTCTTCCCTCCTGCAGCTCCTTGGTGGCTAAAAGCGCCGCCTCCTTGTAGGCTTCGTCCTCCTTGGATCTTGCGCTGGCCGTCGGATAGATCTCCTCGAGCTCTCCGATCGTAAAGGGCGCATCCTCCGGATAATCACCGTCAAACTCCGGGTCAAAATAAGGAAGAGACGGCTTTCTTTCATGGAGCTCCGTAATGATGAGCCCCATCTGAAGCCCCCAGTCTCCGAGATGTACGTCGCCGATCACTTCATGTCCTGCAAAGCGGCAGATCCTTTTGATGCTCTCCCCGATGATCGCGGCCCGCAGGTGTCCCACATGAAGGGGCTTGGCGACATTGGGGCCGCCGTAATCGATGATCATCTTCTTTTTTTTCGGCGCGAGCGGCGCGCCAAAGCGGTCCGACGCAGCCATTTCCCCGAGGTAATCCGCCAGGAAAGCCTCCTTTACCCGGAAATTCAAAAATCCCGGCCGGACCGCCGAGACCTCCGAAAACACGGTATCCTTATTTTCCCGAAGCTTCCCCGCGACCGCCTCCGCGATCTCTAAGGGATTTTTCTTTTCCTGCTTTGCCAGCGCCATGGCGCCGTTGCACTGAAATTCACATAAATCCGGGCGGTTGCTGATCGTAACCGCTCCGTGCTTTTTTTCATAGCCGAGTGCGGCAAAGGCCGCGGCCGTTTCCTCCGTTATCCGTTCCAGAAATTCCTTCATATTTTTACTCCTGTGCCTGCCTGATCATATCCTCAAAGGCATTGTTCTTTTCTCCCAGGATCGCATCGATCTGGGCTTTTTCCGCTGCATCCTCGATGGGCTTCTGCCCGTAGACTCCGTCCGCGCCGGTCCTCTCCCGCCAGGCCTGGGTGGCCTCCGCCTCGGCATAGGCCGCCTTCTGCTCCGCCATCAGCGCGGCATCGTCCGCCGCCGCTTCGGCCTGGAGACGCTCGAAGATTTCCCTGGCCCGGACCATATCCTCGTCGGATTCGTCCATGTTGGCGAAAAGATCCTCTTCGCCGTTTGGCTTTGCTTCCTCCTTTACCGGCTCCTTCTTTTCCTTTTCGTCCTCCTCTTCCTCGAAGCGGACCCGCCAGTATTTGATCAGATTATGCTGCATCTCATCTTCTTTGAGCTTTCTGTCGATGTAGCTGTCTTCCATGTTCAGGATTTTTCCCATAGTGCACCTACCTGTCCCATTTATCCGAAATTGCATTGATCTGGTCGGCAAATTTCGCCAGATCCTTGTTGGCAACACCCTCGTTCTTCCGGATAACCGAAAGAAGGCGGTTCCCGGCCGCGAGTAGCCGCGCGAATACATTGGAGGAAACACGGCTGTCCTTCTTTTTCTTCGCCAGCTCTCGGTTCCCCTGCTTCAGCATCTTAAGCGTCATCAGATCAAACGCATCTCCGCTGTAGGGAGCATAGGCATCCACGCCGAGCCGCTTTTTCAGATGCTCCGTAAAGACCTCGCAGATCGAATCGTCTCCATGCACCACGAAGATCTTCTCGGGCTTCTTTTTAAACGCACTCACCCATTTCAGAAGGTGGGACTGGTCCGCATGGCCGCTGATGCCGGGAAGATTCATGATCTTCGCATTCACGTCAATGGTCTCGCCGAAGAGCCGGACCTCCTTCGCGCCGTTCAGCAGGGAATTCCCGAGCGTCCCCGGAACCTGGAAGCCGACGAACAGGACCGTACTCTCCTCCCGCCATAAATTATGCTTAAGATGGTGTCTTATCCGCCCGGCCTCGCACATACCGGAGGCGGAAATGATCACGACGGGCTTTTTTAAGAAGTTAATGGCCTTGGAATCGTCGGAGCTGACCGCACGGCACAGGCCGGGGAAGGAGATCGGGTTGATCCCCGCGTTCACCATATTCTTCGCTTCGTCCGAGAAGCATTCCTCCACACTTTTATGGAAGATATTGGTCGCCTCGATGGCCAGAGGGCTGTCGATATAGACCTCAAAATCCTCAAATTCGGGAAGCAGATGCTCGGTTTTGATCTGGCGGAAGTAATACAGGAGCTCCTGGGTACGGCCGACCGAAAAGGCCGGGATCACAAGATTTCCGCCTCTTGTAAAGGTATCCTTTACCGCGTCGGCCAGAAGGACCGCGAAATTCGGAATATCCTGATGGTCCTTGTCCCCGTAGGTACTTTCCATCACCACGATATCCGCCTCCTCGATATACTCCGGATCGCGGATCAGCGGCCGGTTTCCGTTCCCGAGGTCGCCGGAAAAGACCACCTTCTTCTCGTCTCTTCCCTCTCTCAGCCACAGCTCCACCGAGGAGGAGCCAAGGAGATGGCCCGCCTCCGTAAAGCGGACAGAAACGTCGTCGTTGATTTCCACCTTCAGTCCGTAGCCGCAGGGCTCAAACAGGGTCAGAACCCCTTCCGCGTCCGCAAGCGTATACAGCGGCTCCACCTCGCCTTTTCCGGACCGTTTGTTCTTCCGGTTTCTCCATTCTGCTTCAAATTCCTGGATGTGGGCGCTGTCCTTCAGCATGATCTGGCACAGCTCGTAGGTCGCCTGGGTGCAGAAGATCGATCCCCGAAAGCCCCGGCTGTACAGCAGCGGCAGCAGACCGGAGTGGTCAATGTGGGCATGCGTCACAAACACATAGTCGATCTCGGAGGCATCCACCGGGATCTCCTGGTTCACATACATATCCGGGCCCTGCTGCATCCCGCAGTCCACGAGAAAATGCCAGTTGTTCACGCTAACGTAGTGGCAGCTTCCGGTTACCTCATGCGCTGCGCCTAAAAATTCGATCTTCATGCCTGCCTCCTCTCTTGGTATCGCCCGTCACACTAAGAAAACGCCACAGAAAAGCTGTGGCGTTTAACTATTCTATTTTCTGGTATGCTTCAGGAAATCCGGTATCTTAATATCGTTTTCCTTCACCTGGGACTGAACATGGGGCGTCTGGCCGATCGCAGATTCGAATACATCTCGGGGATTCGAAGAGGCCTTCGGCATCGACTGGCCCGGTCTCTGGGAAATACTGCGCATCAGCGGATTATCGTTGCTCACACTCGGAGCCGGATTTGTCGGCCTCGGGATTCCCTGCGTCGGCGTCTGCGGCACGGGAGCCGGCTTCGGCTGGGCCTGGGGCGCGGCTTCCTGGCGCGGAGTCGTATTCGCAGCCGTATTACGGAGTCCCGCATCCGACCGCGGATAACGCATGGAGCCGATCAGGTCAGCCCCGGGCGCCGAAAGCGCCTTCGTTCCGTCAAGGCCTGTGGCGATCACCGTAATCTTCGCCATATCCTGCATACTTTCGTCATATTTCGCTCCGAAGTTAATCGAAGCGTTCTCGCCCGCAAGATTCTGGACATAGCTGGCCGCCTCGTCCGCATCCATCAGGGAGATATCTCCGGAAATATTGATGATCACATGGGTCGCTCCGGCGATCGTGGTCTCCAAAAGCGGGCTCTCTACGGCAATCTTTACGGCCTCCAGAGCCTTCTCATCTCCGGTGGCGGAACCGATACCGATATGGGCCATGCCCTTATCCTTCATTACTGTTTCAACATCCGCAAAGTCCAGATTAATCAGGGCCGGGACGTTAATCAGGTCCGTAATACCCTGGACGGCCTGCTGCAGAACCTCGTCTGCCTTCTTTAAGGCCTCCGGCATACTCGTCCGCCGGTCCACGATCTCAAGGAGCCGGTCATTCGGGATCACGATCAGGGTATCCACGGCTGCCTTCAATTTCTCAATTCCGTTCAGGGCGTTGGTCATACGGGCCTTCGCCTCAAATTTAAAGGGCTTTGTCACAACACCGACCGTCAGGATTCCCTGTTCCTTGGCAAGCCGGGCGATCACCGGCGCGGCTCCGGTTCCGGTTCCGCCGCCCATACCGCAGGTCACGAAGACCATATCGGCGCCCTTAATCGCGTTTCCAAGCTCCTCCGCGTTCTCTTCCGCGGATTTTTCTCCGATCTCCGGCTGGGCTCCGGCGCCCAGGCCCTTGGTAATTTTATCTCCGATCTGGATCAGCGTAGGGGCTTTACAGAGCATCAGGTCCTGTTTGTCCGTATTTACTCCGATAAACTCCACTCCGCCGATACTTTCCTCTATCATGCGGTTTACGGCATTGTTTCCCGCGCCCCCGACACCGACTACGATTATCTTGGCGCTGGAGTCCGCTTCCGATGTTTTAATCTCAAGCAAGGCTGTTCCTCCTTATCTCCCCCAAAAAATCCATATAGACTATAATATAATTCTTTTTCCAAATAATCAACAATTTTTCTTTTCATTGCGCGGAAAAGATGATATCCGTGGTTTCCTCGGTCCAGGTGGACAGATCGAGCCTCCCTCTTTTCCCCGAAAGCTGCGGCAGAATCTTGGCCAGACGGCTCACCTTTTCCGTCAGATGCTCGTCCTTTCCGAGATCCGCCTCGATATCCCCGAAGGTAAGGACGATCCTTGCGCCGTCGGCCAGCGTAATCCGGTCCGCGCTGAGCCCGTTCTTGGACAGGTCCTGGGTCAGGGTCAGAAGGCTTCTTAGGGTCTTCTCCGGGATTTCCAGCTTGTCGCGGACGTCCGCGCCGTAGGCATTGACGCCGCAGATCTCAGGAACGGATTTGGCCGGCTCCTCGGAGATATCGATCACGAAGCCGTCCTTGTCAAAATAGATGTAGCTTCCGTCCGTCTCTCTTAACGCATAGCCGATCAGGCCCTTTTCATAGACCACAACCTTTATCGTGTCCGGCTTTTCCAGCGTCACATCCATTTCATCCACAAAGGGGACGGTTTCCTTTCCGGCAAAGCGGAAGCGGAAATACACATACAGGCTGTTCCAGCTATATTTCTTATCCAGGACCAGCTCCTTAATGGCCTCATCCCGGTACAGCTCGTTCCCCTCCACGATCACATCCTTCACCTGAAACAGTGTGATCCCGAAAAGGAACACCACAGACAGAAAAAAAAGGACGGACAGGAAGACGATCAATCCGATTTTTCGTCGTTTCTTTCTCTTTTCACTCATAGTATCTGATTACGGCCGGTCCCGGCAGCTTTTGCCGGGATCGTTGTTTTCTTAATTCAATCGGATCCTGGATACGGAAAGCGCGATGCCCATCTCCGCCAGCAGGAAAATGACAGAGGTACCCCCGTAGCTGATGAAGGGCAGAATGATCCCGGTATTCGGGATCGTGTTTGTCACAACAGCGATGTTTAACATGACCTGCAGCGAAATATGTGCCATGATCCCCACCACAAGGAGGGACGAGAACAGGTCCCTCGCATTGCTCGCGATCATCATAAAGCGCCAGAGCATAAGCAAAAACAGGAGGATGACGCAGACAGCACCGAAAAGCCCGAGCTCCTCGCAGATGATGGAAAATATCATATCGTTCTGGGCCTCGGGAATAAAGCCGAGCTTCTGCATACTCTCTCCCAGGCCCTTGCCGAATACGCCGCCGGAGCCGATGGCGTAAAGCCCCTGCAGGGTCTGATAGCCCTTTTCGTGGTTCTCGGGATCCAGCCAGACCTGTACCCGTTCAAACCGGTAGTTCCCGGCGTCGCCGCCCTTGGAGGCAAGATACACCACCAGAAGCATTCCAAGGCAAAGTAACGCGAGCGCAAGAAGATAATGCCAGTACTTCGGGCTCGTCACAAACAGCATGACGAAAACGATCCCCGCCAGGATGATGGCGGTACTTAAGTTACTGATCGCCACGATCCCGATCACGGGCAGAGCCATCAAAAAAACCATCAGGGTCTTTTTCAGGCTGTTCAGCACCTTCGGGATCCGGCAGAGGACAGCCGCGAAAAAGACAATGGTCGCCACCTTCGCGATCTCCGAGGGCTGGAAGGTCTGGCCGCCGATCTTGAGCCACCTCTTGGAGTAGTTGATCTCCACACCGATAAACGGAACCAGCGCGCAAAGCAGGATCGAGAACACATAAAAGGGCAGACTCACCTTCTCCCAGAACCGGGGAGGGATCAGCGCGATCAGGATCATGGCGGCAAAGCCGATTCCCGCCGACATCATCTGCTTCTTCAGGAAATAGGCCGCGTCTCCGAACTTTTCCTGTCCGCTGTAGGAGCTGGAGGAATAGAGCATGACCAGCCCGAAGCCCACCAGGGTCAGGATGATCACAAGCAGGCTGAAGTCAAAGTAAAGCAGCCGTTTTTCCTTTTTTTTCGTTTTTTCCCTTCTCCCCTCTTCGATCGTCTGATCCATGCTCTCCTCTTGCCGGGTCTCACCCGCCGTTTACGGTTATTTTTTCAGCGCCAGAACGTATTCCTTAAACAGGTCCCCGCGCTCCTCATAGTTTTTAAACATTCCCCAGCTTGCGCAGGCCGGTGAAAGCAGCACCGCTTCGCCCTCGTTTGTTTCCTTTGCCGCCTTTTTCACAGCCTCCTCAAGGGTCTCGCAGAATTCGACCGGCGAAAAACCCTCGGCGTCGCAGGCCTCCCTGATCTTTTCCCTGGTCTGTCCGATCAGAAGCAGCTTCTTTGCCCTGCCCTTGCATTCCCTGATCCATTCATTATACTCGGAGCCCTTGTCATAGCCTCCGCCGATCAGGATCGTGGGCCGGTCCATGGAAGTAATGGCGCGGATCGCGGCATCCGGGTTTGTTCCCTTCGAGTCATTATAATAAAGCACCCCGTCAATTTCCGCAACGAATTCGATCCGGTGCGGAACCGCCGAAAACGCCTTCAGGCCCTCCCTTACCTCCTCCATTGTCACGCCCATCGAAAGGGCGATGGCCGAGGCAGCCATTGCATTCTCCCAGTTATGGCGGCCGATGATCTTAAGCTCCTTCGTATCGATCAGCGCCTCCGTTTTGTTCTCCCGGCTTACATAGATCGTCCCGTTTTCCGTAAACAGGCCGTTTTCGACCCTTTGTGCCGAAGAAAACCATACGACCCTGCGGTCCATCCCTTCGCCGAAGCTTCTCAGCACCGGATCCTCATAATTTAAGACCAGGACCTCGCTCGGCGTCTGGTTTTCGGTAATCCGCTCCTTTGCCTTGATATAGGCCTCCATCGTATGATGCCGGTCCAGATGATCCGGCGTAATGTTCAAGATCGCGGAAGCCTCCGGATGGAAGGTATCCGCGGTTTCCAACTGGAAGGAGCTGATCTCCGCCGCGGTCACTGTGGCCTCCGTCATCGAGGCAGCCTCCTCCGTATAGGGAATTCCGATATTTCCTACGACACGGACGTCCCGGAAATGGCGCTTCAAAAGCTCTCCGGTCAGCGCCGTGGTCGTCGTCTTTCCGTTTGTTCCCGTTATCGCGGCAAGGCGGCCGCTTCCGAAAAGATAGCCCAGTTCGATCTCCCCGAGGATCGGGATCTGTTTTTCTTTGATCCGAAGCGCCTCCGGGCAGTCAAGCGGCACCCCGGGGCTTAAGATGGCTGCCCCGGCCTTGTCCAAAAACTCCGGCTTAAGCTCTCCGATACAGATCTCCCCCTCCGAAAACGCAGGGTCCTTTTCCCTTATCTCTTCCTCTTTAAGCTCTGCCTTTCCGTCATAGATGAGAAGATCGGCTCCTGCCCCCGCAAGGAGCTTTGCCGCGGCGATCCCGCTCTTTCCGGTACCGAAGATAAGCACCCTTTTCCCTTTAAAATCCGTTTTTTTCATCTCGCATCGTCCCTACATCACAACCAGAATCCCGGCGGTCACACACAAAAGAATCGTGATCACCATAAACACCGTTACCACTCTAGTTTCCGACCAGCCCCCGAGCTCGAAATGGTGGTGGATCGGAGCCATCCGGAAGATCCTCTTTCCATGCGTCAGCTTAAAATAGGAAACCTGGATCATGACCGAGAGCACCTCAACGAGGTAGACAGCCCCCACGATCAGGATAATATAGGGCATGTTCAGCATATAGGCCATGCCGGACACAAAGCCGCCAAGGGCTAAAGACCCCGTATCTCCCATAAAGACCTTCGCCGGATAGCAGTTATAGAGAAGAAAGCCGAGCAGGGCTCCCGCCACGGCCCCCGCGACCACGGCCGAGCCGTTGCCCCGATGGAGCGCCGCGATCATGAAGAAGACGGCCACCGGCACCGTCACCGAGGAGGAAAGCCCGTCCAGGCCGTCCGTAAAATTCACACCGTTTACCGTACCCACGACGGCAATATAAAGGATCGGGACCGCCGCCCAGCCGAGCCAGACCCAGGTCCCGCCCGGAAGCCAGATCCGAAGCGTTGTCGCCTGATCCATCGCAATGTAGACAAAAAACAGAGTCGTCACAACGATCTGCAGCAGCATCTTCTGCCAGGCCAGAAGGCCGTCGCTCCGCCGCAGCACCACCTTCAGGAAATCATCCAGAAAGCCCACCAGACCGAAGCCCAGCGTAAGCAGCAGGACCGGCAGGATCTGGGACAGGTCCGTAATTCCGATCAGAAGAGACGAAGCCGCCACGGCCAGAAGGATCATGATCCCGCCCATCGTCGGCGTCCCCGACTTTGCCTGATGGCTTTTTAACTCCTCCCGTTCGGTCTGTCTTACTTTCAGCTTCCGCAGCGCCGGGATCACCAGGGGCCCCAATGCCGCCACGATCCCGAAGGCCAGAAATACGGCCAAAAACGGTTTCAGATTCATACTCTCCCTCCTCAAGCTCCTATTGTGCCATTTCCTCCAGAATATTCTCCGGTATGGCCTCCGGCTCCGGCTCCATTCCGGGATCCGGACTCGTCACGATATCCGTGGCCGGGGCTTCGGCGACGCCCTCGTCTATGCCCTCCGCCGTCACGGCCTCCTCCGGAGCAGGCTCCGCCGGCGCTTCTGCCGGAGCTTCTTCCTGGCCCTCTCCCTCCGCCGGAGCTTCCGCCGCCGGTGCCGGCGCAGCCGCTTCCTCCTCGGGTTCAAGCTCCTCGTCCGGGAAGATATTCAGGTAAGGAAGACTGTCCTCCAGCACCTGCTTTGCCACCTCCTGGGCAAAGGTGCTGTGGGGCTGGGATTCCACATTCGGCCGGTCGATCGTAACATACACCACCACCTGGGGATTGACCGCCGGGACAAAGCCGATGAAGGAGACGAGATAATTGATCCCGTCCCGGGGATACATCTGGGCCGTTCCGGTCTTCCCGCCCATGGAATAGCCGTTTACCTTCGCGGTCTTCGCGGTTCCTTCGGCTACGGTGGCGTGAAGAAATTCCCGGATCATATCCGAGGTTTCCCTGCTCACGGTCTCACGCACAAGCTCGGGCTCGATCCTCTGCACCGTATTTCCGTCGGAATCGGTAATCTTCTTGACCACATGGGGGCGGTAATAATAGCCGCCGTTGATCAGCGAGGAAAAGGCCGAGGCCATCTGGATCATCGTGCAGTTATAGTTCTGGCCGAAGGAGTTGGTGGCCAGATCCAGCGTCGTCATGTTATCCAGGGAATACACAAGCGAATCGGTCCTGGCCTCGCCCGGCAGGTCGATATTTGTCTTCAGTCCGAAGCCGAAGATCTTCTGGTACTTCGTAAAGGTCTCCGGACCGATCACATAGCTCATCTGCATCAGGGCGTCGTTGCAGGAATTCATCAGCGCCTTGGCGATGGTCTGGGAGCCGTGGCCCACGCGGCTGTTGCAGCGCACATGGTAGTTCGCGATGTATTCGCCGCCGTCGCAGTAATAGACCTCGTCTCCGTTCAGCGCCCCGCTCTCCAGCCCCGCCGCGACGGTAAAGGGCTTTCCTGTGGAGCCGGGCTCATAGGTGGCCGTCAGACAATAATTCTGCCACAAGGAGTTCAATGCGTCCAGCTTTTCTTCATCGGTCATCGCCGCAATCGTCCCCTGGTCGTACAGACCGGACAGGTCAAAGGGATTCGAGGCGTCGTAGGACGGGTACTGCCCCATTCCGAGGATCTCGCCGGTATTCGGGTTCATCAGGATAATTCCCATATGGTAGGAGCCGGACCCCGGCCTGTATTCATTTTCATGCGCCTTCTGAAAGGCGGTGATCTTATCCTCAACAACGGACTGGATATTCGCATCCAGCGTCAGTGTCAGATTCAGGCCGTTCTTTGCTTCCTTAATGGTCTTTTCGAAATTGTTGTCCGAATTTAAATACCCGTATTCCCGTCCGTTGGTCCCGTTCAGAGTACTGTTATAGTAGTTCTCCACCCCGGCCATGCCGACGTTTCCGGAGGCGATGAAGCCGATGATGTTGCTCCCCATCTCCTTATAGGGGTATTGTCTTTCATATTCCTTTTCAAACCAGATCCCGTCGGAAAACTTTAATACATTCGAGTTCTTTTCCTGGCTCTTCTCGGCTGCCTCCTCCTTCATCAGAACATAGTCGCTGATCATCTCATAGGGCTGCTTCTTAAGGAGCACCGTATACTGCTTTGCGGCCGTTTCCGGATCGTTTAAGAGCCGGTACACCTCCTTCATATCCACATCCGGGAAGCACTGCCCGAAGGCGTTCAGAGTCGGGGTCCTCCGGTCCTTTTTCGGATCCCCGTCCCGGTAATCGGCGTTTAGGACCTTGCAGTCCAGGATCACATTGTACACGTCGGTACTGGTCGCAAGCACCGTACCGCGCGCGTCGATGATATCCCCGCGCCGGTAGGGAAGCGTCTTGCTGTCGTATTCCTGCTGGGACAGGACGATCTTCGTATAGCGCTCTCCGCTGGTCCTCTGGATATAGGACAGGCGGAGGATCAAACCGACAAAAGCCAGTGTCACCGCTACAAACAGCAACACCAGCTTCTTCTGCATTCCTCTGTTCAGTTTCAGGATATAAGGCTTTTTTCTGCCGCTCATCCGTCTCCCCAAAGCCGTTCAAAGTCCGTTATTCCGGTATGGCAGCATACTGATTCATATAATCCGCATTGTCCACCGTATAATACACGATCTGGTCTTCGCCGGCATAATTCATACCGAATTTTGACATTGCCACATCTTTAATATGCTTCAAGTCGGTGGCTGTGTCAATCCGTTTCTGGATCGCGGCGTTATCCGCGCGCACCTCTTCGAGCTGGCTTTCCATCTGGGAGATCCTTTTCAGATGGACGGTCACATCGGTCTGGAGCCGGATATATTCCACGGCGATAAAGGAGATCAGGATACCGAGCACCGTAAGCAGGACCACATAGCCCCAGCCCAGCGAAAGCTCTCTGGCCTGGTTTCTGCGGATCGCAGCAACACGGCGAAGCTTACGCTCCTCCTCGGCTCTTTTTTCCGCCAGCTCGCGGGAGACCTTTCTTTTTCTCTGTTCGATCTCGTATTCGCGATCCGGTACCGCATTCCCGTAAACGTATTCCGGAGCTTCTGTCCTGGTCCGTCCTTTACGGCTCTGTTTCATTCTTCCCTCTCCTTTACGAATATCCTGAGCTTTGCGCTTTTGCTTCTCGGATTTTCCTTACGTTCTTCCTCTCCCGCGATTATGGGCTTCACCGGTCTCCGTCTTCCGAGGCTCTTCTTTCCGCACACGCAGACCGGAAATTCCTTCGGGCAGGTACAGGGGTTTTCCCATTCCTTCATCTTCTGCTTTACCATCCGGTCCTCCAGGGAGTGGAAGGTAATGATCAGAAGTCTTCCTCCCGGCTTCAGGAGCTCCGGCGCGTCCGCGAGAAAGCTTTTCAGCTCCGCCAGCTCCTGGTTTACCTCAATTCTCAGGGCCTGAAACGTTCGTTTTGCAGGATGGCCCTTTTTCTTCAATTCCTTCTCCGGCATCGCGCGTCGAATCAGTTCGATCAGCTCCCCTGCGGTCCGGATCCGTTTTCTTTCTCTTTCCTTTACGATCTCACCGGCGATCCTTGCGGCATAGGGCTCTTCCCCGAATTCCTTAAGGATCCCCCTCAGCGCTTCCTCGGAGTAGGTATTCACCACCTCCTCGGCAGTCAGCTCCTCGGCCGGATTCATCCGCATATCCAGCGGAGCCTCCGCTTCCCGGTAGGTAAACCCCCGGAGCGGCGTATCCAGTTGGAACGAGGATACGCCCAGGTCCAGAAGTATGCCGTCTGCCCTCCCTGGCATCAGGCTTCTTAAGGTGTTTTGCATCTCAGAGTAGTTTCTCTGTATCAGCTCAACCTTTTGTCCATATTCCCTGAGGCGTTCTCCCGCCGCCTCAATCGCCCGGGGGTCCCGGTCAAAGCCGATCAGCCTTCCATCCCCGCCGAGCCTCTTTACGATCTCGAGCGAATGTCCGGCGCCTCCCAGCGTCCCGTCCACATACAGGCCGTTTTCCTGTATGTCCAGATTCTCAAGCACCTCGGTAAGCATTACCGGTTTGTGGCTAAATACTGATTCCATATTCCGCAAGAGCTTCCGCTACTTCGTCCATATCCAGCGGATCTTCCTCTCTCTTCATCCACCGGTCCTTACTCCACACCTCAACTCTTGTCATGGCGCCGATCACGACGGCTTCCTTCTCAATCCCCGCGTATTCCCTTAAATTCTGGGGGATCAGCGCTCTTCCCTGTTTATCCGTTTCCGTCGTATCCGAGCCGGAAAAGAATTCCCGGATAAACCGCCTCATCAAAGGATGGATCAGCGGAGCCTTCTTAAATTCCTCCGCAAGCACGTTCCATTCCTTCTCCGGATAGAGGAACAGGCATCCGTCATTCATCCCCTTCGCAACCGTAAACCGGTCGCCCAGCTCCTCGCGGAACTTGGCGGGGATAATTATGCGGCCCTTGGGATCAATTGTGTGGTCATATTCTCCCATAAACATAATAATCTACCACTTTCCCACACTATCTCCCCACTTTCCTCCACATCTAACCACATAATACCCTAAAATCTCCCAAATTGCAAGGCTTTTTTGTTGATTTTTCCGGGGGCCGGGGGCGGTTGGTTCCTGTTCATAGTTGGCGGGGCCGTAGTTTTTTGGCTCCGGCCGTTGTGGAGGAGTGCGGACCAAGCCCTCGAGGCCAAAAAAAAGACAGGGGCCATCCCCTGTCTTCTGTGCTCATTTCCATGTAGTTTTCGTGCGGGCCAGATAATAGGCCATAATATAGAGCCCGCGCTTCCCGTCCATCTCCTGATAGACCTGAAAGGCCTTCCGCGGCGTCCCGTCCGGCTTTACGAGGCCGAGGTCCAGTCCGCCGTCGGTCCCCTCGTCGACATAGGACCGGAAGATCGCCGCCTCCACCATATTGTTGGTCAGCGCCTCATAATAACAGAGCGCGATCCCGGCCGCCTGGATCTCCTCTCCTTCCCCGATGTCATAACCCTGCTCGGACAAAAGCACCCGGCAGGAAGGCGTATAGGTTTCCTTAAGATAATCCGTCAGTACATGAAGGTTCCCGGGCGCGATAAAGGGCGTCGTCACCTCGTCTGTCACAAGCCTTTGCTCCTTCCAGATCGAGGAGGTTTTCTTCAGCACCGGCGCATAGAGATGGTAAGCCACATTCCAGCGGCACTCTCCGTTCAACGCATGTATCTTTTCATGAAAGAGATCGAGGAAGACCTTCCCCGGGATCCCCTTCCCCCCGCCGTCATCCATCCAGGAATGGTCCAGGCTGATGTAGATCCTGGTGTTGTTGTTTCCATCGTTTGTAAATATGTGCCAGAGCTTTGCAAAGGTCCGTGCATAGAGGTCGGCGTTCTTTTCCGCGTCATCTGTGCCCGTATAGTTCCAGGCCTCCGGCATATTGACCTCATTCCCGAGAATGATGTTTTTCGCCCCTTCATAACCGCTGGCAAAGCGCCTCGCGATAAACCGGAAGAAGGCCTCGACGGCTTCGCTCTCGGGATCCATCGCGTACAGCCGGTTCGGGTCATACGCCGCCTGCTTCACCGCCATCATTCCCATGGCCCCGCAGTGGGCGTTCCCCCGCAGCAAAAGCACCAGCGTCACGTCGATCCCCTTTTCCTTCGCCTGCTTCAGACGATAAGTATAGGTAGAAAGCGCAACGGGGTCAAAATAATAGGGCGTGTCCCCCACGATCTGCATCACCTCGGTCTTACAGGCGCTGTCGATCACATCGAGATAGAGGTTTAAGAGCATGTGCTTTCCCGTAACACCCTCCCGGGTCAGCATATAATCTCCCTGCAGGCCCTTCTTGGATTCCAGCGTCAGCTCATACCGGGTATCCCCTTCCATATAGTCCGCATACGCAGATGCAGGCGCTATTGTAAAAGTAAGGACGGCCGCGATCAAAATAAGCGCAGCCGTCCGCATCCATGCGTTTTTTCTCAAAACCGTTCCCTGCTCCTTTTTTAAGGAAAACGCTGATGAAAGCGTTTCCCGCGTGAAATTCGAAGCGAAGCGCTTTCCTCTGCGAATTTCTGTGGTTCTGCCCTGCGGGTACATCCAGGCGGAGCTTTCTAAGGAAATGCTGATTTAATCAGCATTTCCTTAGAAAGCATTGATTTCTCCCGGTATCCTCAGAACCCGGCAGCCTCAAGGACCTGCTCACACCGCTCATAAAGCTCCGGCGCAAGCGCCCCGTCCATGGTCTGATAGACCTCATAGGCCTCCCGCGGAGTCCCGTCCGCGTTTGTAAGTCCGAGATCCAGGCCCTGGTCCGTTCCCTCATCCCGGAAGGAGCGGTAGATCACCGCATCCACCATGTCGTTCTTTTCCGCGGCGTAAAAGCTTAAAGCCATTGCCTCCGCCTGCACCGTCTCACCCTCGGACACAGCATAGCCCTGTTCCGTAAGCAGGATTCTGTGCTCCTCTCCGAAGCTGTCCCGAACGTAATCCGTCAGCACCGGAAGGTTCAAAGGAGAAATAAACAGCGCCTCCTCCGAGTCACCGGAGAGCCAGGGCTCCTGCCAGATCGAGCTTGTCTGCTCGAGCCGCGGCGCGTAAAGATGGTAGGCCACATTCCAGCCGCAGGAGGGATCCATTCTCTTCATCCGTTCGGCAAAGGCATCCAGGAAAGCCTTTCCGGCGATCCCTGTCCCCTCCGCGTCATCCGTCCAGGAGTGGTCCAGGCTGATGCTGGCCTTCGCATACCGGTCGTACCCCTCCACCCGAAGCATCTGGGAAAGCAGCAGGAACGTTCTGGTATAGAGGTCCACGTTCGTTTCCAGATCATTCGTCCCGGTATAGTTCCAGGCATCCGGCATATTCACCTCGTTTCCAAGGATCCAGTTTTTGGCTCCGTATTCGCTGTTCCCGAGATCGTGGGCGATGATCCCGAAGAAGGCCTCGACGGCATCCGAATCCGGATTCAGCGCATAAAGCCTGTTCGGATCCGTAGCGTTCGGGCCCGCCGCCATCATACCCATGGCTGCGCAGTGGGCATTCCCCCGCATCAGAACCACCAGGGTCACATCGATGTCCCGTTCCGCCGCCTCCTTCAGTCTTGTAACGTAAGCGTTCAGAACCGAAGGTTCAAAATAATAGTTGTTTCCGTTCACATAGTAGTTTTTATCTGTGGGCGTTTCGCTGTCGATGGCGTCCAGATAGAGGTTTAAAAGCATCTGATGTCCTGTTACGCCCTCCTCCGTCAGCATATAATCTCCCTGCAGACCCTTTTTCTGGCTCGCCGTCTGTCCGAAGGCGCCGATCGGAGCTGCAAGCAGAGAAACGCACATCGCGCCGCAGGCAAGGCCTGCGGTGATGCGATGTACTAACCATTTTCTTTTCATTCTTTAACCTCCCGAGCCGTCTTTTCTTTTCCGACCGCTCTACCTATCTATTCGTACGAACCACAAAGCTTTTTGTGGTACTTTTGTCACATTTTTTGCGGACAATTTCTTTTGGGAAACGCTGATTCATACGTTTTCCGCGCGATAACCGCGGGCGCTTGCGCCCTTTCCCTGCGATTTTCTGCGGTTCTGCCCTGCGGGTGAGTTCGCCCTGCGGGTGGATCCTCGCGGAGCGGTCTGAGGAAATGCGTCAGTTCTCCTGCGGGAGCTCCTCGCGGATCGCTTTGGTCCGGATTTCCTCCTCGATCTGCGCAATAAAATCCGACAGAGGCTTCACGCCCTCATCCCCGGCAAAGCGACTGCGGACGGAAACGGTTTTCTCCGCCGCCTCCTTTTCTCCCACCACCAGCATATAGGGAATACGGTCCAGCCGCGCCTCCCGGATCTTAAACCCGATCTTTTCCGACCGTGCATCCGTCGTCGCGTCGATCCCGCGGGAAAACATCTCCCTGCAGACCTCATTCGCATAGTCCGTATACTTATCGGAGATCGGCAGAACACGCACCTGCTCCGGGCAGAGCCAGGTCGGGAACTTCCCGGCGTAATGCTCGATCAGCCAGGCCAGCGTTCTTTCGTAGCAGCCAAGGCTGGTGCGGTGGATAATATAGGGCCGTACCTTGTCCCCGTTCTCGTCAATAAAGTACATATCGAATTTCTCGGCAATGGCGCAGTCGAGCTGGATCGTCACCATTGTGTCTTCCTTGCCGTAGACATTCTTCGCCTGGATATCGATCTTCGGGCCGTAGAAGGCCGCCTCGCCGTCCGCCTCCACATAGGGAATATTGTGTTCATCCAGGATCCTGCGCAGAGCTCCCTGCGATTTCTCCCAATACTCCTCATCCCCGAGGTATTTGTCCGTATTCTTCGGGTCCCATTTGGACAGCCGGTAGGTCACGTCGTCCTGCAGGCCCAGGGTGGTCAGAACATGAATGGCCAGCTTCAGGCAGTTCCCGAGCTCCTCCTCGGTCTGATCCGGCCGGATGACATTATGGCCCTCGGAAATCGTAAACTGGCGGACCCGGGTAAGACCATGCATCTCGCCGGAATCCTCGTTCCGAAACAGCGTACTCGTCTCCCCCATGCGGTAGGGCAGATCCCGATAGGAATGCTGCTCATTCTTATAGCAGAAGTACTGGTGCGGGCAGGTCATCGGCCGCAGCACATACACATCCGGATCCTCGGGATCCCCCATCACAAACATGCTTTCCAGATAATGGTCCCAATGGCCGGAGAGCTTATAGAGATCCGATTTTGCCATAAAGGGCGTCCGGGTCCGGACATAGCCCCACTCCCGGTCCTCCAGGTCCTCGATCCATCTCTGGAGCTTCTGGATGATCTTCTGGCCGCGGGGAAGGATCAGGGGCAGGCCCTGGCCGACCACATCCACCGTGGTAAAGAGCTTCATCTCCCGTCCGAGGCGGTTATGATCCCGCTTCTTTGCCTCCTCCAGCCGTTCCAGATGGGCCTTCAGCTCATCCTTTTTGGCATAGGCCGTACCGTAAATTCTTTGCAGCCTCGCCTTCTTTTCGTCTCCGCGCCAATAGGCCATCGACGAGGACAGGAGCTTAAACGCCTTCACGCCCTTCGTGGTCATCAGATGGGGGCCGGCGCAAAGATCCACGAAGCCGTCCTGGTCATAGAAGGAGATCTCCTCTCCCTCCGGAAGATCCTCGATCAGCTCCACCTTGAAGGGCTCGTTTCTCTCCTGCATAAACTTTACCGCCTCGTCCTTCGGAAGGGTAAAGCGCTTGATCTCATGCCCCTCCTTCACGATCTTTTTCATTTCCTCCTCGATCTTATCCAGGTCTTCCCGCGAAAAGGGCTCGGCTTCAAAATCATAATAGAACCCGTCCTCGATCGCCGGTCCGATCGTCACCTTCGCCTCCGGCCACAGCCGTTTCACCGCCTCGGCCATTACGTGGGAGGCCGTATGGCGGATCACCCTTAAGCCCTCCGGATCCCTGTCCGTAAGGATGCTTAAGGTTACATCCTTATCCAGCACGGTGCGGAGGTCCATTACCTTCCCATCCACCTCGCCGGCGCAGGCCGCCCGGGCCAGGCCTTCACTGATATCCTGCGCGATCTCATAGATCGACTTTGCGTTTTCATATTCCTTAACCGATCCGTCCTTTAATGTGATCTTCATCCTGAATTCTCCTTTATTTAAGAAAGCTAACCATATTTCTTCAGATTTTAGCCCTCTTTGTACTATTTGTCAAAAAAAATGGCCGCGAGGCCGGGTCAGTGCACGCCTCCCGTTATCTTTCCGAGCACAAGGCATACAAAAAACGCAGCGACATCCACTGCCACGATCGTCGCTCCCACCGGCGTTCCCGCCAGAATGGATATAAGCATTCCGGTAAACGCACAGATCACCGAAAGCCCCGCCGAGCAGATCGTTACCTTCTGAAAGCTTCCGAACAGGCGCATCGCGGACAGGGCCGGAAAGATAACGAGAGCCGAGATCAGAAGCGATCCGACCAGATTCATCGCAAGCACGATAATGATCGCGATTATGGTCGCCGTCAGCAGGTTATAGGCGTTTGCATTCGTCCCCGACGCTCTTGAGAACGCCTCGTCAAAGGTCACCGCAAAAATCTTGTTGTAGAGCAGAACAAAAAGGACGATTACCAGGACGGAAAGCACCGTGCAGAGCACAACGTCCTTCTTTGTCAGCGTAAGGATGGAGGGCGAGCCGAACAGGGTGCTGCATACATCTCCGGTCAGATTTGACGAGGTGGAAAAAAGGTTCATCAGGAGATACCCGAAGGCCAGTGCTCCCACGGAGATCATAGCGATCGCGGCATCTCCCTTGATCTTTGTATTCTGCCCGGTCCGAAGAAGCAGTATTGCGCTGATGACCGTAACCGGCAGCACCAAAAGCATTTCATTTGTCAGCTTCAGGACGGAAGCGATCGCAATCGCTCCGAAGGCAACATGGGACAATCCGTCGCCGATGAATGAGAACCGCTTCAGCACAAGCGTAACGCCCAGCAAGGAGGAGCACAGCGCGATCAGCACCCCGACGATCAGGGCGTAACGCACAAACGGATATTCAAGATACATTCCGAGCTTTTCGATCATCTCAGTTCGCCTCTCTCCTTCCCTTCGACCGGCAGGAATACACAATGCGGCCGGGAGGTCGTTTCTTTGAATATGAGAACCGTTATCAAATATAGACTTTCCCCCTGCTGTTGTCAAGCGGGGTGCAGTTCTATATCGGCGGGGCTTCGGGTTTTGGAGCCGGCCGCTGGAAATCAAACCGGAGAAATGCTATATTCAAAGGGAAACTGTCTGTCAGGGGAAACGATTTAAGAATGGTGGAAAGAATCCTTTGCCTAATCATCGGATATGGTTTCGGCTGCTTTCTGACCGCAGCCGTAGTTGTACGTAAATGCAGACGCTGCTCCGTTTTTACGCTCGGTACGGGGAATCCGGGCATGGCCAATGTCATGGCGCAGTGCGGCCTCTTCCCGGGGATTTTGGTTCTGATCGGGGATGTAGTGAAAACGGTGCTCGCCTTTTTCGTCTGTTATCTGTTGTTTCGGGAAAAGCTCGGAACGGACCTTCTGGCGGCTTACGCGGGGCTCGGCGCAGTCGCAGGTCACGACTTTCCCTTCTGGCACCGGTTTGTCGGAGGAAAAGGCGTCTCCTGTACCTGTGCGGCGCTGTTTTGCATCCATCCGCTCTATGGACTGGCAGCTATGATCGTCGGCCTGCTCGCCGTGCTGATAACAAAAAAGCTCGCGGTCGGAGCCGTCGTTATCCCGGCGGTTTTTCTGCCGGCGGCATATTTCGTCTCCGGCAAGGAGGTACTTATACTCTGTCTTATCCTGACCGCTCTGATGGTGCTTAGAAATCTGCGGTTTTCGTTCACGAAATCCTGAGCTCGACCTCCACCGGGGGCTTTACGTTCTGCCGGAAGATCTCCCCGTCCTCCAAGTTTCCGACAACGCTTCCGTAATGGACCGGGATGGCTGTCTTCGGCCGGATCGTATTAATGAGCTCCGCCGCGTCCTTCGCGTTCATCGTGAAGGTTCCGCCGACCGGAACCAGCGCGACATCGCAGACCACCTCTGATGCCTCCTTCGTCGCATCCGTATCCCCGGCCACATAGATCTTTTCCCCGTCGGTTTCAAAGAGATAACCGACCCAGCCTGCCCCCTTCGGATGAAACGGCTTCATTTTGTTATAGGCCGGGATGGTTTCCACCGTAAGGCTCCCCTCCTCAAAGCGCATGCCGGGCGTTACGATCCGGATTTCGGCGACCGATCCTGCCAGCTCCTGCGCCTGTTTTTTCATCTTTTCCGGGACAAACAAAATGGTTTCCTTCCGGCAGACCTTATGGATATCCTCGGGAGAATAATGGTCATAATGGTCGTGCGTGATGAAGACGAAGTCCGCGTCATGCGGCTCCTCCTCCATCCGGAAGGGATCCACATAGATCACTCCGGCCGATGTTCTGATCCGAATACTGTTCTGCGTAAACACCTCAATATTTTCTGTCATGTTTTTTTCCTTTCCCAGAGAACAACCGATAACTGCCCCAAACGGATCACGATCCGTCATACCGGAAGCAGAGCATCGTAATATCATCAAACTGCTCCGCCCCGTCCACAAACCGTTCGATCCCCTTCGCCACGTTCGAAAGGATCACCTCCGGCTCTGCCGTCGAATCCACATTCAGCGCCTCCAGCATCCGGTCCATATCAAACAGCTCATGCGCGGCATTCTGCGCCTCCGCCACGCCGTCCGTATAGACAAACAGCGCATCTCCCGGCGAAAGCGTAAAGGGCCGTTCCTCGAAGGAAACCCCCTCCAGCGCCGCCACCGCCAGCGAGTGTTCATATTCTACCAGCGTAAAGGGCCCGTTTCCTCTTCGGATCGCAGGATGCTCATGGCCGGCGTTAACGGAAATCCCCTTTCCGGTGGAGATCTCAATGACCGCTGCCCAGACCGTAACAAACAGACCGGCATCATTGTTCTCACAGAGCTGGTTGTTCACGTTCTGAAGCGCCTCCCCGGGGGTCTCCCCGTTCTGAAGATGCGATTTGATCAGCACACGGGACACCATCATAAAGAGCGCCGCCGGCACACCCTTCCCGGACACATCCGCCATGACCAGCGCAATATGGTCCTCATCCACCAGATAGAAGTCGTAAAAATCGCCGCCCACCTCCTTGGCCGGGTTCATAGTCGCGTAGAGACTGAATTCCTTTCGATTCGGGAACGCCGGGAACAGGCTCGGAAGCTGGCTCGCCTGGATCGAGGTCGCCATATTCAGCTCTGCTCCGATCCGCTCCTTCTCAGCCGTCACGGCCTTCACCGTACCCACATACTGCAAAGTCCGTTCCGACATCTCCGAGAAGGATTCCGCCAGAACCTCAATCTCATCTCCGGTCCGATAGGCCTCCTCCACCTTAAACTCAAGATCCTCTCCCCTTATGGAGCCGATCCGCTTCGTCATCTTTTCCAGCGGCTTTACGATTCTCTCGGACACCTTGCACGCGGAGGCCAGAGCAAGGATCGTCACCGCGGCAAGGATGATCGAAAGGATGATGGTAACCTTCAGGATCTCGACCTTAAAGGAGGCAACCGTCCCGTTCATCAGAGTATCTATCTCATCCCGTGTCTTGCTTGCAGCTTCATCGATGAGGCTCTTGTCCATACCGTACAGCAGAGTCCAATCGCCTGTACTGCACTTGAGTCCTGACATATAATACGGTTTCCCGTCAACGGAAGTCAGTACCGGAGTATTATCTTCGTTCTCGATGTTCTCCAGAAGAGCGGCCATGGTTTCATCCGGGCTTTCTCTCAGAGACGGTGCATCCGCATCCTTCCTTTTTGCGAGGACGCCTTCTGTCATCGGCGAAAAGACCACCTGTCCGTCCCCGTTCAATATACAGAAGATCTCTCCGTCCTCATAGGCAGAGTCAATGTTGATCTGTACACTGTCCAGGAAAACATCCGCCGCCACCACGGCCGCGAGTTCGTCACCCATGTACAGCGGGTACGCGCAGGTCATCGTGGGTCTGCCGGTAAAAATATCCTCATAAACATCCGTAAAGATCGTCCTTTCGCTTTCAACCGCCTCTTTATACCATTCCTTCTCCCTGTAATCGATCGGGATGAGCTTTCCGTTCTCATCAAACCGTTCCGACGGATGGTCATCCACCAATAACAAAACCCCTTCGGGAAGTGCAACATAAAAGGAGCCGGTAGCCAAGTTGTCATATACAGCGAGCATGGAATCCGTCAGATTCCCGAGGAGGCCGAGCTTTTTCTTCAGCTTCGGGGAATTCATATCGGCCCAGTCCTGAACAAGGAGCTGTACGCTGGCTCTGCCGTCCAGGGTCGGATCCGGGTCCTTCAGCTCCACCTCCGTGTAGCTCCCCGGATGTTCCAGGATTTCCTCACACATATCCGTAAGGATCCAGGCTCCCCGCCTGGCCGAATTTAAAATATCCTCTGCACCCGCCTTTTCCTGCTCCAGATGGATGTTCATGGTCTCTCCGATCAGCTCATCAAACGTATCCTCCGTGATCGATGTGATCTTTTCCTTCTGGAGCTCGCTGGTCTGGAACACAATGGTATCCAGCCGGTGGATCTGGAGCAGATTCGTCACCACAAAAACACCGATGATCAGGATGATCACGGACAGAATCAGTCTGAGATATTTTTTCCGGATCCCACCGTTTCGGTTGTCTTTTTTTTCGTTCATAGTTTATCCTCATTAACCATTTCTTCCTGCCCGCACCCAAGGGACCTCCTGTGAAAGATGCGATTTCCCATTTCCCGGGGGTGAGCAGATAACACTACAGCACACTGGACCTGCATAAAAGAATTTTTAAAAAACAGGCCGGGATATTTCCCGACCTGCTTACTCATCATAAAATTCAGCTCGCTTTGGCGTTCTTCTTCGCCGCCGCTTCCTTCTGCATATCCAGCTTTTCCTTCACGGAAAGGCCCTCGTCCCGGAATTCCTTTTCCTTCTTCCACAATTCGTCCGCCACCGGCTTCCAGTTCTTCGCATACTCCGCGCACTTGCCGCACAGATGCTCTACCGATTCCGGGGCCTCCAGATCTGTCGAATGGGCGCCGGTCCGGTTCACGATCTCCTGCAAAAACTCCGGATTCTCAAGCATCGGGCAGGGGCGAAGCATATTGTCGTTAAAGGGCTGGCCGTCATGGTAAGCCATGAACAGCGGGCTCGTCAGCGTCTCCAGCAGCGTCTTCTCCCGGATATTGGAATCCGAATAATGGATAAATACGCAGGGCTCGCAGTCTCCGTTGGCATTAATATGGAAGTATCTTCTTCCTCCGGCAATACAGCCGCCTACGAACTCGCCGTCGTTCTGGAAGTCCATCGCGAAGATCGCCTTCTCGCCGCGGTAGGAACGGACCTTATCATACATCAGCTTTCTCTGCTCCGGCGTCGGCATCAGCTCCGGCTTTCCCTGCATACCGGTCGGCATCAGATGGAAGAACCAGACGAACTTTGCGCCCCATTCCACAAGCGCGTCAAAATACTCGTCCGAGCTCACAACCGGCACATTGTCTCTCGTATATGCGCAGGAGATACCAAACGGCAGCTTTCTCTCCTTCAGGATCTCCATGGCCCGGCGGGACTTTTCGAATACGCCCTCTCCGCGCCGTCCGTCCGTTACCTCGGCAAAGCCCTCGTTGCTGATCGCGGGGACAAAGTTCTTCACGCGGAACATCTCATCGGCAAATTCCTCATCGATCAGGGTTCCGTTCGTAAAGCTTAAGAAGATGCAGTCCGAATTCTGCTCACAGATCTTGATCAGATCGTTCTTACGCACCAGCGGTTCTCCGCCGGTATAGATATACATATAGGTACCGATTTCCTTACCCTGGCGGATGATCTCGTTGATCTCATCCACGGAAAGGTTCAGCTTATGGCCGTATTCCGCAGCCCAGCAGCCTGTACAATGCAGATTGCAGGCACTGGTGGGATCCAGAAGGATCGCCCAGGGGGCGTTGCAGCCGTATTTCTGGCGGATTTCCTCCTGACGCTTCCAGCCGATCAGGTTGGCGTTCATGAAGAAATTCGTAAAGATGGTCTTCATGATACTGGAGTCCACTGTATGCATGATGTTCATAATCAGCTTATACCAGGCGGATTCCGGATCGTTTACGATCGTGGTCATATACTCTCTCTGGGTTTTAAAGCTGTTTTCCGGGGAAAACCGGTTCACCCAGTCCACGATCTTCGGTACGTTTTTCTCCGGATCCTTTTCCAGATACTTAATGGCGCCGCTGATCCCGGCGCTGATTACTGCTCCTTTAAATGCGCTTGCGATTCCCATACTCACTCCTCTTTCTGATAAAAATCCCGCTTTCACTACTCACGGATGATTTTAGTGGAAGCGGGCATTTTTTAAAATATACAATTTTCGATTTTTGTATTGGGGAACGTTGATTTTTTACGTTTCCTCAGGCGGTCTGGTCCTTTCTCATGCAGCACTGCTTATATTTCTTCCCGCTGCCGCAGGGGCAGGGATCGTTTCTTCCGATCTTTTTCCCGACGCGGATCGTACCCGAAGCCTTCTGCTCCCGGTACAGGCGTTTTCTGGTAGCCTCGTCGAAGATGGCTTCCCACTCCGGCATTTCGTAAAGCCAGTCCGCCTTCGCATCGACCATATTCTTGTACAGCAGCTCCTTGTCAAAGGCCAGGGAAACCACCGTATCCTCCTCCATGGTCTCGATCGGGTTCTTTTCCTTCAGGCTCTCATTGATCCCGTCCAAAAAGCCGGTCATCTCCAAAATTGTAAGGGAATACTTCTCCGCCAGCTCCTTCACCGTCCCCTTTACTTCGGTATCCGGGTCCTTTAAAAGCTGCTCATAAACCCCCTTTTCCTTCAGGAAATAATCCTTCCATAAGGCCTGAAGCTCTCCTCTGTCCTTATGTTCATCATAGGCGATTGCATGCCACTGTTCCAGTAAAGTCATTTTTGTTCTCCTTTTTCGTAATTATTTTGTATTCCCGGGAAAGCCCTTGATCTTTGTCAATTTTCCCGGGGCTGAAGACTTAATATGATCTTCGTATAGTCCTCCCGTTTGTCCCGCATGAGCGTAAGTCCGTCCATCAGATCGGGAAGCGAAAGCCTGTGGCTGATCAGGTTCTTCGGCGATATCCTTCCCTCTTCGATCAGGCCGAGGACCCTGTGCCAGTCGTCATCGGCTTCGCCGGTAAAGGAGGAATTCCAGGTTCCGGTCAGCGTAAGCTGGTTCCTCAGGAGCTTCCAGTAGATGTCCTGCGAAAGGCCCATAGCCGAGGCGGGATTACCCACAAGCACGGCCCGTCCGGCAGGGGATAGCGCATCCACGGTCAGGGAATACGTTTCCTCCTTCCCCACACACTCAAATACCACCTCCGGCATTCGTCCCTTCGTCCTTTCGGCAAGCCAGGACAGAGCACCGCCGTCCCTTACATTATAGAAGTCCTCCTCCGGGATTCCAAGCCTTTGGCATTTTTTGCTCTGGGACATCCTGTTTCCGATACATAAGGGGGTGATCCCCTCCTCCTTCAGAAGCATCGCGAGCATAAGGCCGATCGTGCCGAGACCGATCAGCGCCACGGTCTCCTCCTTCCTCGGCCTTCCGCGCAAAAGCGCATGCATGGCCACGGACAAAGGTTCCAGCATGGCCGCCTCCTCCAGAGAAACCTTTTCCGGCAGAGGGATCAGGTTTTCGGCCGGAGCCGTTACAAACTCCGCGTAGGCACCGTCCCTTCGGGAGCCGAGATAATCGTAATTCCGGCACAGCTCGTATTTTTTCTGAAGACAGGGTCCGCACTTCCTGCAGGGGATCAACGGGAAGACACCATAGCGCTTTCCGATCAGAGAAGGATCTGTCCCCTCCCCGACGGACTCTGCGACACCGGAAAATTCATGTCCCGGGATCAGGGGCATGTGGTGCGCCCCGGTAACAAAGACCCGCTGAATATCGGACCCGCAGATTCCCACGGCGCCCACCCGAAGGAGCACCTCCCCCCGTTTCGGAACGGGGATCTCTCTCTCCTCCAGACGTATATCGTTTTTGTCATGCAGAACCCAGGCCTTCAATCCGTTCTCTCCATAAGCTCCCGGAAGCGTTTCAGATCCTCCGGGGTCGTTATCTTAAAATTACTCTCCTCTCCTTCGGTCATGACCACATCCATCCCCGCCATCACCGCCGGTTCGCTGCTCCCGCGGATTTTTTCAAGGGTCTCAGGGTCAAG
Organism: Lachnospiraceae bacterium; assembly: GCA_017450105.1. GTDB lineage: Bacteria > Bacillota > Clostridia > Lachnospirales > Lachnospiraceae > RUG12461. The sequence goes on from JAFSXC010000013.1 coordinate 38,133, forward strand.
ACCCAGAACCGCCTTCGCATAGGGCCGGAGAAGAAAAAGCTCCGGAGCCTGGCCCGCAAAGACCCTGTCCCGGTTCAGAAGAGAGGCGATCCTCTTTTCCCCATCCCCAAGATACACCGTATCCTTCATCGGCAGCACCGGCATGACCCCGTCATGTCCCGTAAGGCCTTCATAAAGCCTGGTCAGAAGCTCCTCAGACAGCAGCGGCCGCGCCGCGTCATGGATCAGCACCGTATCCGCGTCCTCCGGTTCTCCGCAGCTTTCCCGGAGCTTCAATAGTCCCTGCCGGATCGATTCCTGCCGGTTTGACCCGGGTCTGGCGATCCCGAGCAGCTTCCCGAGATCCGCCTTCTCCTCCTTCAGCTCCCGAAAAACCTCTTCCCTGTAGTCCTCCTCCATAACAAAGACCACACGATCAATTATGGGGAACAGAAAAAGCGGCATCGCGGCATGGGTCACGATCATGCGTCCCGCGGCCTTCAGATATTGTTTTGGCGTATCCAGGGACATTCTCCGGCCGGTTCCCCCGGACAGAAGGATCGCTGCGTTCAAAAGTTCATCTCCCGTATTCCGGAGAGCGTTTCCCGGTAGGGCGTTTTCTTTCCGAACAGGAGCGTTGTTCCGAGCACAAAGCCCCGGACCCCCTTCGGCGCATACTCCCGGATCTTTTCCGCGCTGCAGGCGCCGTCCCAGTAAATCTGGAAATTCATTTCCATCCGCATCGGAAGCAGCTTTTCGTATTTCTTCCCCACATAGGGGAGGAACATCTGGGAAGCGTTTCCGGGATTCACGGACATGACGAGCACCTTTTTCACGATCCGGAGCATCTCATAGACCGTTTCCACGCTGGTTCCGGGGTTAATCGCGATCCCCGGCACAAGACCGGCATCGATGATCTTCTGGAGCGTCGTGGATGGGTGGTATTCCGCCTCCGGATGGATGTAGATCGTATCCCCCGGGTTCAGATTTTTAATAAACAGGTCGATCGTATTGATCGGATGCTCGACCATGAGGTGGACATCCATGGGCTTTTTCGTAAGGGAGCGGATACAGATCAGGTCGTTTAAGGACATGGCATAATTCGGGACATACCGTCCATCCATGATATCGATATGGAAGGAATCAATCCCGCCCTCATCCAGCTCGGTAACCTCTTTTTCCAGATTCCTGTAATCGGCGCACATCATCGACGCCATCAGCTCAAACTTTGTCATGTCCATGTTTCCTGTCTTTTCTTCACACCCTGTTTATTCTATATCTCCCGAAAGCCACATACAAGTATTTGACAAAAAATTCCCCTGCGGTCTATGATAGAGGAAATCAAACACACAGAAAGGAATTTATATGCAGAAAGGCAAAAGAATCCTGGCTCTGATCGGAGCCATATTGCTGATCGCTCTCTTCGCGACCACGCTGGTCCTCGCCATGATGGGATCCGCCTATACCTTCGACGTTCTGATGGTGTCGATTGTGGCCTGTGCCCTGATCCCCACGATGATCTTTGTCTATCAATGGATCTTCAAGGTCATGAAGCGGAACCGGGACAGCAACGAGCGCAGCTCTACCGGGCAGGACGATAAATAATGTCCTCCCGCTTTGGGCCCACGCCCACCATGGTAACGGGAACCTGCAGGAACTCCTCGGCAAACGTAATGTAATTACGGCAGTTTTCGGGGAGTTCTTCAAATTTCCGGATTCCGCGGATATCCGTCTGCCATCCCGGAAGGACTTTAAATACCGGCTTCGCTTTTTTCAGCTCCGCAGTCACCGGGAAATCCTCGGTAACCCTTCCATTGATCTCATATCCGATACAGACCGGGATCTCCGGCAGATATCCCAGCACATCCAGAACCGTAAAGGCCGCCTCCGTTGCTCCCTGCAGGCGGCAGCCATAGCGCGAAGCCACAAGGTCCAGCCATCCGACTCTTCTGGGTCTTCCGGTCGTAGCGCCGTATTCTCCGCCGTCTCCGCCGCGTCTTCTTAATTCCTCCGCTTCGTCTCCGAAGATCTCGCTCACGAATTCTCCCGCGCCCACCGCGCTGGAATATGCCTTCACCACCGCAATCACATCCCTGATCTCATAAGGCGGCAGCCCCGCGCCGATGGCCCCGTAGGCAGCCAGGGTCGAGGACGAGGTCACCATCGGATAGATTCCGTGGTCCGGATCTTTTAAGGTCCCGAGCTGTCCCTCCAGAAGGACGTTCCTGCCCTCCTTTAAGGCCCTGTGAAGAAAAGCCGACACATCGGCAATATACGGCTTTAACGCGTCACGGTACGAAAGCAGCTCCGCCATGATCTCCTCTTTTTTCAGCGGCTCCTTCCCGTAAAGATGCACAGCGAGAGCATTCTTCTGCGCCAGCACCCGCTCCGCTTTTTCCGACAGCGCCTCCTCGTCAAACAGCTCCGATACCTGGAAGCCCGTTTTGGCATATTTATCGGAGTAAAAGGGAGCGATCCCGGATTTCGTGGATCCGAAGGAGGCCTTTCCGAGCCTCTCCTCCTCCCATTGATCAAACAGAATATGGTAGCTCATCACAAGCTGCGCGCGGTCCGAGATCATGAGCTTCACATCAGGAACCCCTCTCTCCTCAAGGTTCTTAAGCTCCTCCATAACCTTTTGCACATTCAGCGCAACCCCGTTGCCGATGATGTTTGTAATATGTGAATGGAAGACCCCCGAGGGAAGCGTATGCAGCGCGAACTTTCCATACGGATTCACGATCGTATGTCCCGCGTTTGCTCCTCCCTGAAACCGGATCACGATATCGGCCTGCTCCGCCAGCATATCGGTAATCTTTCCCTTTCCTTCGTCTCCCCAGTTTGCTCCTACAACTGCTTTTACCATGGTTTCTCCTTGTCCTGCAGCTTCCCCTTGCGAAGCCGCAAACTCTCTTTTTTCCGGTCAGCTTATCAGATCGCGTGGCTGCAGGCGATGGCCAGCGCTCCGGGTCCGATGTGGCAGGCCACCGACAGGGACAGGGGCTGTACAACGATCTCTCTTTCCCCGTATTCCTTGATGATCTCCTCCCGCCATCTCTCCGCCGGTTCTCTGTCCTTCGAGTAGGCAAGCTCCAGGTGGATATTTTTCCCCTTCGGATCCTTAAACCGCTCCTTAAAGTCCTGCATCATGGCCTCGAGCATGATCGCCTTGGCTTTCTTAACATTTCTGGCCTTTGCATAGGCATCCAGTCTCTCTCCCTGGATCTGCAGCACCGGCTTTAAGCGGAGCATGGTTCCGAGAGCCGCCGCCGCGGGCGTAATCCGGCCTCCGCGCTTCAGATACGTCAGTGTATCCACCATAATATAAATACTGGATTCCATCTTCTCCGAAAGCAGACGGTAACGGATCTCCGCCGCTCCCTTCCCCTGGGCCGCCAGACTCATGGCATCCAGCACGCTCTGCCGCTGGGTCACGGATATTCTCTGGTTATCCACGACCTGTACCTTCCCGCCGTAGTCATTCGCCAGCATCATGGCCGTAGCGCAGGAGCTGGACAGACCGCTGGACATCGGAATATAGACAACCTCGTCATAGTCCTTCAAAGCCTGATCCCAAAGCGCCGTCACCTTTCCGGGCTCGGGCATCGAGGTGGAAATCTGCGCGCCTTCATACAGAAGGTCGTAAAACTCCTCCTGCGTAAGGTCGATATCTTCAAAATATTCCTTCCCGTTAATCATAAAAGGCATCGGCTGGACCAGGATCCCGAGCTTCTTCGCCTCGCTCTGGGTAATCCCGCTGTTGCTGTCAGTAATAATCGCAGTTCTGCTCATCTTAGAAACCTCCATTTTCTCAAAACCCACATGCAGGAGTAATCGTATCACAGTTTTTTTCAATAAACAAGACCGGAGAACGCCGGGGCGGGTCTATATTGTTGTTTGGTTACTGTTCACACCTCAATGTCATTAACTTAAGCCCAAAACCTTCCTCATAACGCGAGTAAGAGGGCCCGGACCGAGCACGGGGGACCGATGCTTTTCCGGGAGGACTTATTTTTCGCGGGGCCCCCGCGCACTTAAGTCCGGGCAGCCAACCCCCACGAAAAAAAGCCCCGCAGAATATGCAGGGCGTCCAGGAAGGGGCGGTAATTACACGTTTCCTTCGATCATATACTCGATCAGCTTCTTCGCATCTTCGGGATCATAAGCAACCAGCTCGATCTCCGGGATCTCCGGCTTTACTTCTCCGGAGGGAGTAAAGATATTGGTCAGCGACACAAACTGCGACAGCTTCGATTTTAAGTTCAGGCGGTCTCCTTCCCCTGTAACCAGCTCGACCGTACCCTTGCACGAATCCACTACCTCGAAAAACTTCTCCACATTCTTAATATTCTGGATTTTCATATTTTTTTCCTCCTTTTTCTTTTCTACACCCCAAGTATATCACGAATCCATTCTCAGTCAACGCCAAACTTGTATGATTTTTACAAATATTACTGTCGAATATTGTACATTATTCACAAAGCCGAAACAGCAACGAAGCGGCTCCGTCAGGAGCCGCTTCCAATACTTCAGATTACATCATGCCACCCATTCCGCCGCCGGCAGGCATCGGAGGCGTGGGCTCCTTAATCGTGGAGACCACGGATTCGGTGGTGAGGAGCGTGGAGGCTACGCTGGTGGCGTTCTGCAGAGCGCTTCTCGATACCTTTAACGGATCGATGATACCTGCGGATACCATGTCCACATACTCTTCCTTCGCCGCATCAAAGCCGGTCCCCTTCTTGCTCTCCTTCACCTTGTTCACGATAACGGCGCCTTCCAGCCCCGCATTCTCGGCAATGTAATAGAGCGGGCTCTCCAGAGCCTTCAGGATCACATTCGCGCCGGTCTTTTCATCCCCTTCCAGGGTATTTGCCAGCTTCTCCACTTCCTTCATCGCATGGATATAAGCGGAGCCGCCGCCCGCGATGATGCCTTCCTCGACGGCCGCACGGGTCGCGTTCAGAGCATCCTCCATACGGAGCTTGGCTTCCTTCATCTCTGTCTCGGTGGCAGCACCGACACGGATCACCGCTACGCCGCCGGCCATCTTGGCCAGCCGCTCCTGCAGCTTCTCGCGGTCAAAGTCAGAGGTGGTCTCCTCGATCTGGTTGCGGATCTGAGCAATCCGGGCCTGAATGGCCTTCTTCTGGCCAAGGCCGTCCACGATGATCGTATTTTCCTTCTGAACCTTAACGGATTTTGCTCTTCCGAGCTGCTCCATCGTCGTATCCTTCAGTTCCAGACCAAGATCGGAGCTGATGACCTCGCCGCCAGTCAGGATCGCGATATCCTCAAGCATGGCCTTTCTTCTGTCGCCATAGCCCGGAGCCTTCACCGCCACAACGTTGAAGGTACCGCGGAGCTTGTTCACGATCAGCGTGGTAAGCGCCTCGCCTTCGATGTCCTCGGCGATGATCAAAAGTCTTGCGCCCTGCTGTACGATCTGCTCGAGCAGAGGAAGAAGATCCTGAATATTGGAAAGCTTCTTGTCGGTGATCAGGATGTAGGGGTCGTCCAGAACCGCTTCCATCTTGTCCATATCCGTGCACATATAAGCGGATACATAGCCGCGGTCAAACTGCATACCTTCGACAAGCTCCAGCTCGGTCTGCATGGTCTTGCTCTCTTCGATCGTAATAACGCCTTCATTGGAGACCTTCTCGATAGCGTCAGCGATCATCTCGCCCACCTTCTCGTCTCCTCCGGAGATCGTCGCGACCTTCTGCTTCTGATCCTTGTCCTTGACCTTGCTGCTCATCTTCTTCAGAGCTTCCACGGCTGCTTCCGTAGCCTTCTTCATACCCTTCCGAAGGATGATCGGGTTCGCGCCCGCTTCCAGGTTCTTCATGCCTTCCTTGATCATCGCCTGCGCCAGAACGGTCGCTGTCGTGGTTCCGTCACCGGCCACGTCGTTGGTCTTGGTGGCCACTTCCTTTACGAGCTGGGCGCCCATGTTTTCAAAGCCGTCCTCCAGCTCGATCTCCTTGGCGATCGTCACACCATCGTTGGTGATCAGGGGAGCGCCGTAGGATTTATCCAAAACAACGTTTCTTCCCTTCGGTCCCAGGGTTACCTTTACGGTATCTGCCAGCTTGTCCACACCGGCCTGCAGGGCCGTACGGGCGTCTGCTCCATACTTTAATTCCTTTGCCATCGTTTCTCACTCCTTTTTTTATTCCTGATTACTCTACCGTTGCCAGAATGTCGTTCTGACGGACGATCACATATTCCTCGCCTTCCAGCTTTACTTCCGTTCCGGAATACTTGGAATAGATCACCTTCTGTCCCTTCTTGACCTGCATCTTGACTTCCTTTCCGTCAACAATGCCGCCGGGGCCTACTGCGATCACCTCCGCTTCCTGAGGCTTTTCCTGTGCGCTTCCCGTCAGGATAATGCCGGAAGCAGTTTTCTCTTCCGCTTCGAGCTGCTTTAACACGACTCTGTCCTGAAGTGGTACTAATTTCATTGCTTCTTCCTCCTTACTTGGTTTTGACTTATTAGCACTCTTTTCGTTTGAGTGCTAACCGATGGCTCTATCATATGAATATCGCCCTCACATTGCAAGCAGGCATATTTCCGAAATTTAAAAGGTTTTCTTCAATTATCTCTGTTTTTCTCAAAAATCATCTTTTTTTCTATGTTTTTCTTTTGGCAGTCATGCTTCACACTGTGATCACATACAAAACGTCATCCTCAGTCGTAAGGGCTTTATACTGGTCCTCGGTCAGGAATTCGACCTTTGAGGAGGACAGGCCCTGCATATTGCCGAGCATTTCCTCGTTTTCGGCCTTCATCGCCGCATATTCCTCCTTCAGGCCCTCCAACGTTTCCTTCTGTGCCTCCAGCGTCTCCTTCTGTGTATCCAGCGTCTCCTTCTGGGTCTTCATGTCCTCGAGCTGGGCGGTGAGCTGCTCCTTCTGGCTCTCCAGCAGCTCCTGCTGATCGGAAAGCCTTCCCTCCAGCTCGGTTTTGGCATCCTGCAGCCTGGTCTTCTCGTTCGACAGTTCCTTCGACAGCTCGCGAAGCGTTGTTTCCTTTTCCAGGATCCGGCTTTCCAGCTCCGCTGCCCTTCTCTGCAGCTCCGCGCAGGAATTGGAGAGCATCCCGTAGGCCTCCTTCAGATTCACGCCGTTGCTGGTCTTTAAGGAGCTCTGGAAATAGTTGATATTGCTCTCAAGCGCCGCCAGCTTTCCGTCCGCCGAGCCGAATTCCTTTTTCGTCGTGGTCAGCTCCTGCTTCAGATCGTTAATGGAACCGGCTGCCGTATGAAGCTCCTGCTTCGCGTTCTCCAGCTCTGTTTTCGCCTCCTCGATCTTCCGGTTCTGAGCCACCGTATCCGATTCCAGGGAAGCCACCCGGTTGTTCGTGGTTTTTACATAGGCCTCCTCCTCGGTCTGTCTGAGCATCAGATTATCGATCTTCTCCCCATACGCCCCCGTCTCCCTGGAAAGCGCCGAAAGTTTTTCCGAGGTCAGGGCCGAGTCCTTCTGCAGCGCCTCGATCGCCGCCTCATTCACACTCGCGGTCCGCAGCACCGAATCCATGTTTTTCGTCACATATTCCGCCACATAATGGTAGGTTTCCTCGGTCAGCTTCTCCCGGTTCTGCTCCAGAAGGGACGTCATGGCACTTTCAATGGAGTTGTTCAGCTCACTCCTTACCAGTCTTGTAAGCTGGTCCTTCTGTCCCGCCGAAAACGCCTCACCGGTCTTCGCATACCTGCGGTCGATCTCGGTCA
>JAFSXC010000133.1 GCA_017450105.1 Lachnospiraceae bacterium
TGAAGGTAAATACGGCCGTGGGCAGTATTTATACCTCGGACTTTTTCTATCATCCCTCAGGGAACATTAACGACAAGATCAAGGCGGCCGGGCTTCTTGCAGTGGAAATGGAGACGGCGGGGCTTTATTTGTGCGCGATGAACAATCACAAGAGGGCACTCAGCGTTCTGTCCATATCCGACCATATCTATACCGGAGAGGCGCTTTCCGCGGAGGACCGGCAGAACTCCTTCCACGAGATGATGGAGATCGCGCTGGAGACGGCGGTCCGTTCCGAGCTATGATTAAGTACCGGGGAAGCGGCGACGGGAAAAATACGGTGCTTTCGATCCTGCGGCGGGAGGGGCTGTTCCTTCCCGCCGATTGTAATGGAAGGGGGACCTGCAAAAAATGCAGGGTGTGGTCGGAGGAAGAGGGCGCATTTCTGCTTGCCTGCGAATGGAGGCCGGAGGGGGAGTTTGCCATAGGCTGGGAGAATCCGGAGGGGGCTTACGAGACGGCTTCGGAGGAGGGCTTTCCGGGGGAAGAGGAGGCGAAGGACACCGTCCTCGTTGTGGACATCGGCACAACGACGCTGGAGGCGGCTCTGATCGATCCGGCCAAAAACAGGGTCATAAGAACCGCATCCTCAATCAACCATCAGAGAAGCTACGGGGCGGATGTGGTTTCGCGGATTCAGGAGGCCGAGGGCGGGGCGCTTCCTGAGCTGCAAAGAATCCTTGAACAGGATATACGTTCGCTTGCATTAAGGCTTGGGGCAAACCCTTCGACAACGCGCACGATCGTATCCGGGAATACCACGATGCAGTATCTCTACGAAGGACGGGATGTAAAGGAGCTGATGCGGCCGCCCTTCAAACCCGGGGTGCTCTCTCTCCGGGAAAAGGGAAATGCCGTGATCCTTCCGGGGGTCAGCTCCTTTGTCGGGGCCGATGTGCTGTGCGGGGTGCTGCAGACGGGGATGGACAAAAGCTCTGAGCTCTGTCTGCTTTTAGACCTCGGAACCAACGGAGAGATGGTCCTCGGGAACCGGGACCGGATGCTTTCGGCCTCGGCTGCAGCCGGTCCGGCGTTCGAGGGAGGGAATATCTCCTGCGGTATGGCGGCGGTGCCGGGAGCGGTCTATGCGGTGGAGCCTGCCGCGGCCGGGCCGAAGCTGTTTGTGATCGGGGGCAAAAAGCCGGCGGGGCTTTGCGGAAGCGGCGTGATCGAGACCGTTTATGAGCTGAGAAGGGCAGGACTTCTGGATGAAACCGGGCTTCTGGACGAGAGGTACCGGGAGGAGGGCTTTTGGCTGGCGGAAGGGGTAAGCTTTACGCAAAAGGACGTCAGGGAGGTACAGCTTGCAAAGTCCGCGGTGCGGGCGGGGATCGAGACTCTTTTGAAGGCTTATTCCTGCGATAAAGAGGAAATTCACAGGGTTTATCTGGCCGGAGGGCTCGGAAAGGGGCTGAACGTTCAAAAGGCAGCAGGGATCGGGCTTCTCCCGGAGGAGCTGGCGGGGAAGGCCGTGAGTGTCGGGAATGCTTCGCTTCAGGGAGCGTGTCTTTATGCATCGGATAAAGAGGCGCAGGGACGGATGGAGGAACTCCCGGGCCGGATGCAGGAGCTTTCCCTGTCCGACAGCGATCTGTTTGCCGAATTATTCATGAAATTCATGGTTCTCTAAAGGGTGAATTTCTGGTATACTATTTAAGATTGGTGCCTGTTCGGGAAAAGGCCCAAGACAGTAAAAACGTTTCGTATTCATCAGGAGGAAATGACTATGCCCAGTGAAATTAAGGATATTGCGCTTGCGCCGGATGGGAGGCTGAAGATCGCTTGGGTGAAGGAGCACTGCGATCTTCTGCGGACGCTGGAGAAGGAGTTTTCGGAGACAAAGCCGTTTGCGGGGAAAAAGATAGCGCTTTCGGTCCATTTGGAGGCCAAGACCGCCTACCTCTGCCTGTGTCTTGCGGCCGGCGGCGCGGAAATGTATGTGACGGGGTCGAATCCTCTGTCCACCCAGGACGATGTTGCGGCGGCTCTGGTGGATGCGGGGCTTGAGGTGCATGCGGTGTACGGCTGCAGTGAGGAAGAATATAACCGCCATATACGTGCGGTACTTTCGCCGGGCCCGAACATTATTATCGACGACGGCGGCGATCTGGTGCCTATGATGCATACCAAGCTGACCGACCTGATCCCCGGGGTGATCGGCGGCTGTGAGGAGACGACCACCGGGATTATCCGTCTGGAGGCCATGGACCGGGAGGGGAAGCTCCGGTTCCCTATGGTGAAGGTGAACAATGCCCAGTGCAAGCATTTCTTCGATAACCGCTACGGAACCGGCCAGTCCGTCTGGGACGGAATCAACCGGACAACGAATCTGATCGTGGCGGGAAAGACCGTTGTGGTGGCCGGCTACGGCTGGTGCGGCAAGGGTGTGGCCATGCGGGCCAAGGGCCTGGGGGCCCAGGTGGTCGTGACCGAGATTGACCCGGTAAAGGCCATCGAGGCGGTCATGGACGGCTTTACGGTCTGCCCGATGAAGGAGGCGGCGAAGCTCGGTGATTTCTTTGTGACCGTGACGGGCTGCGATAAGGTGATTGACGAAGAGGATTTCCTGGAGATGAAGGACGGAGCGATCCTCTGCAACGCGGGCCACTTCGACTGCGAGATCGATATGGCGGGCTTACGGAAAATAGCGGGAAACGGAAAACCCCTCCGCCACAACATAACCGGCTATACGCTCCCGAACGGGAGGACCCTCGCGGTGCTCGGCGAAGGCCGGCTTGTAAATCTCGCCTGCGGGGACGGCCATCCGGCAGAGATCATGGATATGAGCTTTGCGATCCAGGCCCTGTCCGCAAAATACCTGATCGAGCACGGAAGTGAGCTTAAGGAGAAGCTGATCGACGTGCCGGAGGAGGTGGACCGGGACGTCGCGGAGAAGAAGCTGAAGTTCCTCGGCGTTGAGATCGACCAGCTGACGCCGGAGCAGGAAGCGTATCTGAATAATTCGAATGTATGATAACCGGGAGATAACGATGAATATAGAGATTAAAAATGCCCTTACGGTCCTCCAAAAGGACGACCGGATCGACCTGAAAAAAACAGACGTTTATATTACCGGAAACAAAATAGCGTCCATCGGCCAAAGGCCCGAGGCCTTCCATGCCGACAAAACGATCGAAGCCGAAGGGAAGCTGCTGACGCCGGGCCTGATCAATGCCCATACCCATTCCTATATGTCCTTCATGAAGAACTGCGCCGACGACCTTCCCTTTATGGACTGGCTCTTTCAGCGGATCGATCCGATCGAACAGAAAATGACGGACGAGGATGCCTATTGGGGAGCAAACCTTGCGATCCTGGAGATGATGAAGAGCGGAACCACCTGCTTTAACGATATGCAGATGAATATCCACATGACGACCCGTGCCGTAAAGGAATCCGGTATGCGTGCCGTGATCGCGCGGGGGCTCGTCGGAAGCGGAAACGATGAGGCGGGAGCGAGCCGTCTGAAGCAGGCCTATGAGGAGATGGAGGCGTTTCGGGACTGCGACCGGTTACGTTTCCGTTTGGGGCCGCATGCGCCCTATACCTGCGACGAGGCGTTTCTTCGGATCGTTGCGGAAGAAGCGGAGAAAAACGGGCTCGGGATCCATATGCATCTTTCCGAAAGCAAAACCGAGCTCGAAAACTGCAAAAAGGACTACGGCTGTACGCCGATCGTTCTCGCGAACCGGGCCGGACTTTTTGACCATCCCTTTGTGGCCGCCCATTGTGTCCAGGTAAACGATGAGGACCTGGAGCTTATGAAAGAAAAGAACGTTTCGGTAGTGACCTGCCCGGCCAGCAATATGAAGCTCGGGAACGGCTTCGCGCCGGTACCGAAGATGCTGGAAAAGGGGATCAATGTCTGCCTCGGAACCGACGGGGCCGCCAGCAATAACAGCCTGAATCTGGTGCATGAAATGAGCCTTGTGGCGCTGGTGCATAAGGGAACGCAGGAATCGCCGCTGCCGGTAAGCGCAAACGAGGCGTTTCGGTTTGTGACCGTGAACGCGGCGAAGGCGCTTGGGCTGGAAAAGGAGATCGGAAGCATCGAGGAGGGAAAGAAAGCGGATCTGGTTTTATGGGATCTGAACCGGTCGTCGTTCTGGCCGGTGAATAATCCGATCTCGGCCTTCTCTTATTCCGCAAACGGGACAGAAGCCGTTACCGTGATCATTGACGGAGAGCTTACGATGGAAGACGGAACCGTCCTTACGCTGGACGAGGAAAAGATATTTGCAGAAACAAAGAGCATCATGGAAAGGATAGGTTAAGCATTTGGACGCTCCTTACAGCAGGGAATCGACTCCTGCGGAGGTGATCGACGGTTACCGGGTCCGGGCCGGGAACTTCCAGATCTACGGAGCCTTTCGAACCACGGACGGGGTGAATTTTACGATTCATTCCCACGACGCCACCTCCTGTACGCTGCTTTTATTCCATAACGGGAAAAATGAACCCTACGCAAGGATCCCCTTTCCGGACTTCTGCAGGATCGGGGATGTGTTTGCAATGGTGGTTTATCATCTGGACTACAGTGAGTTCGAATACTGTTATTCCTTTGACGGCCCGTACGCGCCGGAGAAGGGCTATCTTTTTGACCCCAAAAACTATATTCTGGATCCTTATGCCAAGGCAGTGACGGGTCAGCGCTATTGGGGCATGCGTCATACCAAGGGCGAATTTTATAAGGCCCGGGTGGTCGGCAAGGACTATGACTGGGGAAACTTCAAGCATAAGGCCCTGGCCTTTGAGGATGCGATCATCTACGAGCTGCACGTGCGCGGGTTTACGCGGGATCCGTCGTCGCGGGTGAAAAATCCGGGAACCTTCGCGGGGATCCGGGAGAAGATCCCGTATCTTAAGGAACTCGGGGTTACGGCGGTGGAGCTCATGCCCATCTTTGAGTTTGACGAGATGGAGGATGACCGGGAGTCGGACGGAAACCGGCTCTATAATTACTGGGGCTATAACACGGTCTGCTTTTTTGCGCCCAATACCTCTTATTCCGCTAACGATACCCACCACAGAGAGGGAACGGAGTTAAAGAAGCTGATCCGGGAGCTGAACACCAACGGGATCGAAGTGATTTTGGACGTGGTCTTTAATCATACCGCCGAAGGGGATGAACGGGGCCGGACCTTCTGCTTCAAGGGAATCGATAACAATATCTATTATATGCTGACGCCGGAGGGAAAGTACTATAACTTCAGCGGCTGCGGAAATGCCGTAAACTGTAACCACCCGGTGGTGCGGCAGATGATCCTGGACTGCTTACGGTACTGGGTAACCGAGTACCGGGTCAACGGCTTCCGGTTCGATCTGGCTTCGATCCTGGGAAGGAGCGAGGATGGGGCGCCGATGGAGAATCCTCCTTTGCTGGAGATCCTGGCGAAGGATCCGATCCTTGCGGATACAAAGCTTATTGCCGAGGCGTGGGATGCCGCCGGTCTCTACCAGGTGGGGTCCTTCCCGTCCTATAAGCGCTGGGCGGAATGGAACGGAAAGTACCGGGATGATGTCCGAAGCTTTCTGAAGGGGGATACCGGCTATGCCGGGGCGGCGATCCAGAGGATTACGGGCTCGACCGATCTTTATGAACCGGAGGCCCGGGGCGAGACCGCTTCGGTGAATTTTATCAACTGCCACGACGGCTTTACGCTGTACGATATGTATTCCTACAACGAAAAGCACAACGAGGCCAACGGCTGGGGGAATACCGACGGAGGCAACGATAACCGGAGCTGGAACTGCGGGGAGGAGGGGGAAACCTCGGATTCGAAGATCAACGCCCTGCGGCTTCGTATGTGCAAGAACGCCATGGCCGTGCTCATGATGAGCCGGGGCCCGGTCATGTTCTATCAGGGAGACGAGTTCTGCAATACCCAATTCGGAAACAATAACGCCTATTGCCAGGATAACGCGATCTCCTGGCTGGACTGGAACCGGAAGGACGAATTTATCGAGCATTTTGAGTTTACGAAGCTTATGATTCAGATTCGGAAGGACCATCCGGTCGTGAAGAAAAAGCAGAAGAAGGCCAAATGCGGCTATCCGGATGTCAGCATCCATAATGATTATCCCTGGAACGAGTATTTCGATCACAATACCCATCTGATCGGGATCATGTATGCGGGCAGAACGCCGGACGATAAGACGGATGATGTGATCTATGTCGCCATCAATACCTATTGGGAGGAGCTGAAGGTGACGGCGCCGGATCCGCCGGGGGGCGGCTATGTGTGGGAGATCCTTGCGGATTCGGCGGCGCCCTTTGATCCGCTGTGGGATGATTTCGAGCACAGAGAGCTGATCGACGGAATCCATTTTGAGATGGAAAGAAGAAGCGTTGTGATCCTGCAGGCGGTAAAGCTGAGTCCGGATGAATATGCGAAAAGAGTGTCGAAGGGAATGATAAGACATGGGAAAAAATGAGGAGCTTTCGATGACCTTTTCGGGGGTGCTGAAGCATAACGGGCGAAACGCGGTCTGCGTCCGGTTTGAACGCGGAAGGGATTATGCGGAGGGGTATCTTCCGGAAGGAACCATTGAACGGGACAGCGGGTTTACGGAGGAGGAAAAAGCGCAGCTTGCTGCCTATATGAAGGAGCGTCAGGACGAGATCCTGACGGAGGCGAGAAAGCTGAATAATATCAAACGCTGGTTTGCGTAAAAAGGAGGACTTACCATGGATCGATCAAGCGTTATCTTCGGGAACCGATTAAGCGATACGGAGATTAAAAAGGCATGGGCTTCGAAGGAAAAATACAGGAAGAAATTCGGGGATGACGAGGCGAAGGATTTCTATCCTCATGTCGAGGAAAACCCGGTGATCGGACCGCTGCTCGGCGTGAAAAACGTGGCGTTGTCCGAGGAAACGGGACCGACCGGGATGGATGTGAAAAAGGGGCTTATCGTCGGGAATATCCGGATGGGCTTCGGGCATTACCGGATATCCATGGCCATCGCCAGCGCGGCGCAGCACCTTGGCTATACGCCGTATTGGATGGACCTGAACGGCTATCCCTCCACGGTCTGTACAAAGGTGATCTCGGCGCAGAACGAGCTGTATTCCATGGGTTCGCGTCTCAGTAAGAATCCCGTATTTAATAAGCTCGTCTGGGAGCCGGTCAATTACGAGGGCTTCCGGGCGCTTTCCTACAATGCCGCCGACCAGAAAAACGCGGAGCTGATGGCCCCTGTCTTTAAGCATGTGCCGAAGGATATCCCGGTCGTGGCCACCCACGTCTGGCCCTCGCAGGCCGCGGTCCATGCCGGGATGCGCTATGTGGTGAACGCGATCCCCGATAACTGGCCGATGGCGCTTCATCTTTCAGAAGGCGCGCTGCACACGATCCAGTGCAAAAACGCCTACATGGGCTATCGGATCCTGAACGGCTTCCAAAAGGACCGGGTCTTAAATCCGATGCCGCAGGACGCTTTGCTTTATACCGGACATTATATCGACCATGAGCTGACCTCGAACATCGAAGAGGACTGCACGAGACGGGTACGGCGGAAGGAGAAGGGCAGACCTATGCGCTTCCTTCTTACGATCGGCGGGGCCGGCGCCCAGAAGGAGATCTTCGCGGCGATCATTAAGCATCTCCTTCCGGAGATCCGGAGGAAAAAGGTGGCGCTCCTTGTGAACGTCGGGGATTACCGGAACGTGTGGGAGGAGCTGAAGGAAGAGCTCCCGGCCATGGGCAAATACAGTATGGAGCATTTCAATAACTGGGAGAGGACCCTGGACTTCTGCGAGAACGCTTACGATTCGGATCTGATCGGTATCCACGGGTTCTGGCATGAGGATATCTTCAAAGCGGTATATGCCACAAACCTGCTGATGCGGGTCGCGGACGTGCTCGTGACCAAGCCCTCGGAGCTGGCCTTTTACCCGATCCCGAAGCTCTTTATCCGGCGGGTCGGGAAGCACGAAATGTGGGGCGCCATCCATTCCGCGGAGCTCGGAGACGGGACGCTGGAATGCCGGGATATTCCTCATACGCTTCAGATGCTGGATCTGTTTCTGCATGAGGACTGGCTGCTGCAGGAGATGTGCGATAACATCGTTACCAACGATTCTATCGGGATTTATGACGGAGCCTACCGGGTTGTGGAAGCGGCGATGGGCCTCCGGGAGGAAGACTGATAACACAGAAGGGGGAGAACAGACTATGAAAAAACCGATAACAAATAAGCTCTTATGGATCTTTGCTTTGGGACAGTTCGGCTGGAGCCTTCTGTCCGGCGTCGTCAGCAACTGGATGGTCTATTATTATACCGGCACACCCGATGCGCAGAATCCGAATACAGGCCTCTTTGCTTCCGGGATTACCCAGGAGCCCATTTTGTTCAAGCTTACCTTATTCGGCCTTGTCCTTGCCGTAGGACGGATCTTTGACGCAGTGACGGATCCTTTGATCGCGGGCTGGTCTGACCGGTGCAAAAACAAGCACGGCCGCCGGGTCCCGTTCTTGCGGGCCTTGGCGATCCCGTTCTCGGTGGTGATGGTCTGTCTGTTTGTGCTTCCGCAGACCGGGAATATCGTTGTGAACGACGTGCTTCTGTTCGTGCTCCTGATGGTGTTCTATCTTTTCATGACCATGTTCTGCACCCCGTACAACGCCCTGATCGCGGAGCTTGGCGATACCCAGCAGCACAGGATCAACGTTTCCACCTACATTTCCCTGACCTTCATCGTGGGCCAGAGTATTTCCTTCTTCCTGCCGAACCTGGCGGGGATGCTCGAGGGCTTTGCCGGGCAGAAGGGCTCGATCCGTCTCGCGGTCGGGATCATGGCGGCCATTGCCTGCGTCGCGATGCTGATCCCCGCGCTCTACATCAAAGAGCGGGATTATATCGACAGCAAGCCGAGCGAGACCAAGCCCTTTGCCTCTCTCGTAAAGACGTTTAAAAACGGGCAGTTCCGGCGTTTTGTCTACAGCGATGTGATCTATTTCTTCGCGCTGACCCTGTTCCAGACCGGACTTGCCTTCTTCGAAACCAAGCTGATGGGGATCGAGGATACCTGGACCTTTGTGCTGACGGCCACGATGACCGCCGTATCCGTTATGCTGTATCCTCTGGTTAATATTCTCGCGAAAAAGATCGGGAAGAAGAAGCTGATCATTACCGGGTTCTTCGGTTACTGCGTGGTCTTTCTGATCACGTTCCTTTGCGGAAGGGGGCTTCATTTCGGCTTTATTGTGGCGGTTGCCGCGGCGGTGCCGATGGCGATCCTCGGAATCCTGCCCCAGGCCTGCGTTGCGGATATCGCGGAGCTGACCAGGCTGGAAACCGGAGAGGACCGAAGCGGTATGTTCTTCGCGGCCCGGACCTTTGCCTTTAAGATGGGCCAGGCCCTTGCCATGGTGGTCTTTACGTCGATCACGGTCTCCGGCACGGAAGCGAGCTACCGCACGACGGCCATGGTCGCCTTTGTCACCTGTCTCATCGGTGCGCTGATCTTCTTTGCCTACAACGAAAAGATGATCCTCGGAAAGATCGGTGCGCTGAAAAAGGAAGGATAAGGAATGATCCGGGAAAAGAACGGCTTCTTTGAACTGCATACAAGAAGAACAACCTACGCTTTTTACGTCCTCCCGACGGGGCAGCTCGGCCATCTCTATTACGGGAAGCGTGTGCATGTGGACGGGGAAGCCATGAAGGAAAAGCATGCCTTTGCCCCGAGTAATACGATCAATCCGGACGCGGAGCACCCCGAGTTTTCCTACGAACAGGGACCCATGGAGATTTCCGCCTACGGAAAGGGAGACATCCGGGAGCCGTTCCTTTCGGTGGTGCATGCGGACGGGAATCCGACCTCGGATTTCCGGTTTTCGTCCTACGAGATCCGGAAGGGAAAGTCTTCGATGAAAACGCTGCCTTCCTCTTATGGGAAGGAAGGGGACGTGGAGGAGCTGGTCCTGCATTTAAATGACCATTCCTATAAGACGGAGCTGGTTTTAACCTATGCGGTTTACAGCGCCTGTGATGTGATTACAAAGAGGGCGGAGCTTTTTAATCATGATGAGGAGGTCTTAAAGGTACAGAGGCTTATGAGCTCACTCCTGGACTTCCCGGAGGACGGCTTTGTTTTTACCTCCTTCCACGGCGCCCATTGCCGGGACATGTATGAAAGGGTGGACCAGCCGCTTCTGCCCGGAAAGACAGAGGCCTCTGTTTATGCCGGAACCTCCAGCAACCGGGTGAATCCGTTTACAATGTTAAGCCGCCCCATGACGGATGAGGACCGGGGAGAGGTCTACGGCTTTAATCTTGTCTACAGCGGAAACCATGCGACCGTTGCCGAGGTCTCTCCGTTTTATGAGACAAGAATCGTTACCGGCATGAATTACGCCGGCTTTTTGTGGACGCTTCCAAAGGGCGAGTCCCTTGAGGCGCCGGAGGCGGTGCTTACCTTTTCGGATGCCGGCTTTAACGGGATGAGCCGGAATATGCACCGGTTTGTGCAGAACCATATCCTGCGGGGAGAGTGGGCCGGTAAGGAACGGCCGGTGCTCTTAAACAGCTGGGAGGCCGCCTATTTTGACATCAATGAGCATAAGCTTCTGAAGCTCGCTTCGGAGGCGGCGAAGGCGGGATGCGAGCTGTTCGTGATGGACGACGGATGGTTTGCCGAGCGCTCGGATGACAAACGGTCTCTCGGAGACTGGGAGGTGAATGTTAAGAAGCTCCCCGGCGGTATCGCGGGGCTTGCGAAGAAGGTGAATGCCCTGGGACTGAAATTCGGTTTGTGGGTGGAGCCGGAGATGGTGAATACGGATTCGGAGCTTTTCCGCGCACATCCGGACTGGACCCTGGCGGTACCGGGAAGGGACCACGCGGAGGGCAGAAACCAGAGGATCCTGGACCTGGCCAATCCCGAGGTGCAGACCTTTGTGATCGAAGCGATGAGCCGGGTCTTTTCGGAGGAGGGCGTTTCCTACATAAAATGGGATATGAACCGTATCGTTTCGGATGCCTATTCGCCGTCGCTTCCTCCCGAACGGCAGGGGGAGGCGCTGCATCGGTACATGATCGGGCTTTACCATATCTGTGAGGTTCTGTTTCAACGGTTCCCGCATATTTTATTCGAGGGCTGTGCCTCGGGCGGATGCCGGTTTGACCTCGGTATGCTGTGCTTCTTCCCGCAGATCTGGGCCAGCGACAACACGGATGCCCTGTGCCGGGTCCGCATGATGACCAACTACAGCTACGGTTATCCGATGAACACGGTATCGGCCCATGTTTCCGCCTGCCCGAACCATCAGACCTTACGGGTTACGCCCTTTGAGACGCGGTTTAATGTAGCAGCGTTCGGGGTCCTCGGATATGAATGTAATTTCTGCGATATGCCTAAGGAGGAGCTGGAGGCGGTCAGGGCACAGATCGCTCTTTACAAGAAATGGAGAAAAACCCTGCAGTTCGGGACGTTTTACCGGGGGAGAAACGGAAACCTTCATGAATGGACAGTGGTTTCCGGGGATAAAAAGAAGGCGGTCGGGCTTTTGATGCAGGAGCTTTCGGTGCCGAATTTTTCGTCGCATCGTTATTACGCAAAGGGGCTGGATCCGAACCGGGAATACCGCTTTACAAACCGAGTCTTAAAGCACAATATCAAGGCCTTCGGGGACCTGGTAAATACGGTTTCTCCGGTGCATGTAAAGAATGATTCGTTTTTACAGGGTGTGCTTTCGAAGTTCGTAAAAATGGATGGAGAGAGTGAGGATTATTTTGTTTACGGGGATCTGCTTATGAACAGCGGGATCGCTTTAAAGCAGGGCTTTGCGTCCACCGGCTACAGCCCGGAGGTACGGCTGTTTCAGGATTTTGCGAGCCGGATCTACTTTATGGAAGGAGAGTAGGTATCGGTCCCGGGCCTCTAATCAGAAGCGGAAACCATATAACAGGAGAACGGAACTATGGCTTTCAATATTCTTGTAACAAACGACGACGGGATCGCTTCTGACGGGATTAGGCGTCTTGCGGAAGCTGCGAAGGAATTCGGAACGGTGACGGTCGTGGCGCCGGCTTCGCAATGCAGCGCGGCTTCTCACAGCATTACCTTAAACAGAACGCTTGAGGTGAAGGGCGTTCCTAAGAGCGCGGCGGAAGAGGGCACGGATTATGCGGCCATCGAAGCAGGATGGGTTTCCGTCGGAACCGTCCGAAACTATTGTTAACAGAAAGCAGAAAAGAGGAAAAAAACATGGATATTTCGAAGCTGATTGCGGCAGAGATCAAGTGTGAAAAATGGCAGACCGATGCCGCAATTAAGTTGATCGATGAAGGGAATACGATCCCCTTTATTTCAAGATACCGGAAGGAGGTAACGGGGAGTCTCGATGATACACAGCTCAGGACGCTTTATGAGCGCCTTACCTATCTTCGAAACCTGGAGCAGCGTAAGGAAGAGGTGATCTCGGCGATCGATGAGCAGGGGAAGCTGACGGAGGAGCTGAAGGAGCAGATCCTTGCGGCGGAAAAGCTGGTTACGGTGGAGGATCTTTACCGCCCCTTCAAGCAAAAGAAAAGAACCCGCGCCGATATGGCCAGAAAGCGCGGACTGGAGCCGCTGGCACTGTTTATTCTGGAGCAGAAGACAGACCATCCGGTGGAGGAGGAAGCGGCGAAATACGTTACGGGTAAGATCGAGCCGGAATCGGACAGCAAGGAGGATAAGGTAAAGGCCAGTGAGAAGGAGGTTTTGAATGTCGAGGCCGCAATTGCGGGAGCGCTCGATATCATCGCGGAGCAGATCTCGGACAATGCCACATACCGTACCTTCATCCGTGAGCTGACCAGGAAAGAGGGAAAGCTCCTTTCCAAAGCAAAGGACGAGGAAGCGGAATCGGTTTACCAGAATTATTACGACTACGAGGAGCCGGTGGAAAAGATCGCCGGACACCGGGTCCTGGCCGTGGACCGGGGAGAAGCGGAAGGGTTTCTTTCGGTCAGTATCGAAGCGCCGGAGGAGAGGATCCTTTCCTATCTCGAAAAGCAGCTCCTTACCTCGGAGAACCCCTACACAACACCGCTGATCAAGGAGGCGGCGGCCGATGCCTATCAGCGGCTGATCGAGCCCTCCATCGAACGGGAGATCCGTTCGGACCTGCGGGAAATGGCAGAGGACGGGGCCATCGTTGTCTTTGAAAAGAATCTGACGCAGCTTCTGATGCAGCCTCCGGTTGCGGGGAAAACCGTGCTTGGCTGGGATCCGGCGTTTCGTACCGGCTGCAAGCTCGCAGTCGTGGATGCGACAGGGAAGGTGTTGGATACGAAGGTGATCTACCCGACGGCGCCGCATAACCGGATCGAGGAATCCAAAAGGATCTTGAAGCAGATGATCAAAAAGTACGGCGTGTCCCTGATCTCCGTCGGAAACGGGACCGCTTCGCGGGAATCGGAGCAGGTGATCGTTGAGCTGCTAAAGGAGATCCCGGAGGCGCATGTTTCCTATGTGATCACGAACGAGGCGGGGGCCAGCGTGTATTCGGCCAGCTCGCTTGCGGCGGAGGAGTTTCCGGAATTCGATGTGGGGCAGAGGAGCGCGGTGTCCATTGCCAGGCGCCTCCAGGACCCGCTGGCGGAGCTCGTAAAAATTGATCCGAAATCCATCGGGGTCGGGCAGTACCAGCACGATATGAACCAGAAGAAGCTTTCGTCTGCGCTGGACGGCGTTGTGGAGGACTCGGTGAACCGCGTGGGCGTGGACTTAAATACCGCGTCGGCCGCGCTGCTTTCCCATATTTCGGGGATCAATTCCTCCATTGCGAAGAACATCGTCGCTTACCGCGAGGAGAACGGGAGATTCGTAAGCCGGAAGGACCTTTTAAAGGTAAATAAGCTCGGCCCGAAGGCGTTCGAGCAATGCGCGGGCTTCTGCAGGATCACGGGCGGAAAGGAGCCCCTGGATGCCACGAGCGTTCATCCCGAGTCCTATGACGCGGCGCGTAAGCTCCTTGAAAAGATGGGCTGCGGGATCCGGGAGGAGGAAAAGATCGCCGGGTTTGAACGGGGGATTAAGGACAAGGCCGCGCTTGCCGCTGAGGTCGGGTGCGGGGAGATTACCCTTGGGGATATTCTGTCGGAGCTGAAGAAGCCGGCAAGGGATCCGCGTGAGGATATGCCAAAGCCGATCCTCCGGTCCGATGTTCTGGAAATGAAGGATTTAAAGCCCGGGATGAAGCTGAAGGGGACGGTTCGAAACGTTATCGACTTCGGGGCTTTTGTGGATATCGGAGTGCATCAGGACGGGCTGGTCCATGTTTCCCAGCTCTGTGACCGCTTCATCAAGCACCCGCTGGAGGCGGTTTCCGTCGGGGATATCGTGGAGGTAACGGTCCTGGAGGTGGATGAAAAGAAGGGACGGATCTCGCTTACGATGAAGGACCCGGATGCGGCGCCGAAGGAGAAAGGGAAGGGGAAGAAGGGCGAGCGCAGTAAACGGTCCAAACCGGCGTCCCCGAAGAAGGAAGTCTACGCTCCCGGAACGATCGGGTATCTGCTGAGTCATAAGAATTAGGATCATCGGAGGGATATGTTCCCTGTCTGGTTCTTGCCTGTATTGAAAAAAGGGGGTACAATAAGGGAGTCTTAATCAAATTTTACTTTTCAAAAGGAGGGAAGAGTTGAAATGAAAAAGATCAGAAACGGTTTGATGTCAGCGGTCCTGGCAGGCGCACTTATCGCTCCGGTCTTCGCGCCGGCTGCTGTGTATGCCGATGTGGACCAGGTGGGGGAACCGGTATTTAAAACCCATGCCGAGATCTTTGCCGGCGGGGCGGATGAGTATGCGGGAAAGACCGTGATCCTGCATTCGAATGACGTGCATGGCGCTCTCAAGGGCTATGCCATGATCGCGGATCTGGAGGACGATTTCGAGGCCGCCGGTGCCGAGGTTATCATGGTAGACTGCGGAGACTATACCCAGGGCGATCCGCTGGTCAGTATATCCAAGGGAGCCAGTGCGATAGAATTGATGAATCTGGCGGGGTATGAGTATTCCACTCTGGGAAATCATGAATTTGATTTCGGTATAGATGTGTTGAAGGAGAATCTGAACAACGCTGCCTTTACGCCCGTATGCGCAGATGTCCTGGATACAGATGGTCTGCTTCTCGAGAAGGACCACGTAATCCATGAAACAAAGAGCGGTGTTAAGATCGGCTTTTTCGGCATGGAAACTCCGGAAACCCAGACAAAGGCGAATCCGGCGCTTATTAAGGGCCTTACATTTTTATCGAACAGCGCCGGCAAAACAGAGCTGAACGACTGCGCAGCGATTGAGGTTCAGGAATTGAAGGAGGAGGGCGCAGACATCATCGTTACGCTTGCCCACCTTGGTGTAGATGATGAGTCGATCGGGAATCAGTCCTATGACGTTTTTAATTCGACTCCCGGGATCGACATTATGCTGGACGGCCATTCCCATACGGAAATGACCGAAGGAAAAAACGGGGAAATGATCCAGTCTACCGGTTTGAAATTCGCGAATATCGGTGTAGTGGTTATTGACGATGCCACAAAGGCGATCGAGGATCACTATCTGGTGAAAACCAAGACCGAAGAAGGGGAAGATGCGCTTACCTCGGATGAGGAGGTTGCGGCCGCGGAAAAGAAGATTTCGGATGAAGTCGATGCACTTCTGGGAGAGGTCATCGGAACGTCAGAGGTACGCTTTGCTTCTCAGAAGACAGAGAACCGGTGCTATGAGACCAATACCGGAGATCTGGTTACCGATGCGATGATGTGGACGATCCTGAATCAGACGGATTCTCTTCTTGTCGATGATGACCATGTCGTTGCCATCACAAACGGCGGCGGCCTTCGGGCAGGTCTGGAGGAAGGCTCCGAGGTTACGATGAAGGATATCAACACAATTCTTCCCTTCGGAAATACGTTAACTCTTGCCTATATCGATGGAGCAACGCTGCTTGAGGCGTTAGAGGCCTCCACCTTCTGTACTCCCAAGGATATCGGCGGCTTCCCGCAGACGAAGGGCATCCAGTTTACGATCGATGCTTCCAAGCCGTACGATAAAGGAGAGCTTTATCCGGACTCCACTTACTATGCACCGAAGTCGATCCAGCGTGTCAGCATCCAGAGCATCAACGGCAAGCCCTTTAATGAAAATGATATCTATGCGCTGATTACCAACAACTTTATTTCCGCCGGCGGGGATACCTACTACGCTGTGAGTGCGGCGGATACCTCCTTCGATACGGGAATCCCGCTGGATGAAGCTGTATCCGGCTATATTGCAAATGCTTTGGACGGTAAGCTTACAAAGGAAATGTACGGAGAACCCAGAGGAGATATTACGATCGGGAACGCTCCGGTTGCTGCCCCGGTAGCCCTGAGCAAGGTGTCCGGCGGAAAGAAGAAGATTACGGTAAAGTTTAAACCGGAGGATTCCACGCTGGCGGTTCAGATCTCGTACTCCATGGATGAGAACTTCGAAGACGACACGACCGCTACCGTGAATGTAGAGGCCGGAAAGACGAAGGCGACCATCAAGAAGCTGAAATCGAAGAAGAAATATTATGTGAGAGTCCGTTCCGTGATTACGGTCGGAGAAACCTCCTTCTACTCTGCATGGAGCGATGCGAAGAAGGTCAAGGTAAAATAAGAAATACATAAAACTGCAAAGCATTCGTCTTTTGATCCCCGGCGGATTCCTCCGCCGGGGATATTTCGTTCTAAATTAAGGGTACTACGGTTGACGTACGCTTTCGCGGGCGGTACAATAAGGAGAATATTGTAAAATTGGGGTAGACTATGAAGCTATATCCGGATTTGGAAGAAATCAAAAGAACAGCGCTTGAGGGTAAGTTTTGCGTAGCGCCGGTGGCGACGGAGATTTTTGCCGACCTGTGTACGCCGATCGAGGCGCTGAAGATCCTGAAGAACGTATCGAAGCATACCTATCTTCTGGAGTCTCTCGAGGAAAAGGACAAGTGGGGGCGTTATACGTTTCTGGGCTATGATCCGGTGCTGGATGTGACCTGTATCGACGGAAGGATAAAGGCCGGCGATCAGGAGCTGGAAAGCGGCGACCCTACGGGCTTTTTACGTGAGCTTTTAAAGGACTATAAGAGTCCTTCGAACAAGGACCTTCCTCCGTTTACAGGCGGGCTGGTCGGCTATTTTTCCTTTGACTATCTGACCTACAGCGAGCCGACCGCAAAGCGAGAGACAGAGGATACCGAGCATTTCATGGACTGCGACCTGATGCTCTTTGACAAGGTCATCGCCTTTGACCATTTGAAGCAGAAGATCGTTCTGATCGCAAACTGTGCGCTTGAGAATCCCGAAGAAGGCTATGAAAAAGCGGCCTCCGACCTGAGGGAGATGAAGGAGCTTCTTCTGAAGGGAGAAAAGAAGGAGGAAAAGGGCGGGGTCCTGACCGGCGAGGTGACGCCTCTTTTTGACAGGGAAACCTTTTGTGAAATGGTGGAAAAGGGGAAGAAATACATCGCCGAGGGCGATATCTTCCAGATCGTCTTAAGCAACCGCCTTTCGGCCCCGTTTGAGGGGAGTCTTCTGAATACCTACCGGATCTTACGGACCATAAATCCGTCTCCCTATATGTTCTATTTTTCGGGTACGGATGTCGAGGTGGCGGGGCCTCTCCGGAAACGCTTGTAAAGCTGAAGGACGGGGTCCTGCATACGTTCCCTCTGGCCGGGACGAGGCCGCGGGGAAAGACCGAGGAGGAGGACCGGCGTCTGGAAGAGGAGCTTCTGCAGGATGAAAAGGAGCTGGCGGAGCATAACATGCTTGTGGACCTCGGGAGAAACGACCTCGGAAAGATCTCGAAATTCGGAACCGTTCATGTGGAAAAATATCATGAGATCCAACGGTATTCGCATGTAATGCATATCGGCTCTACGGTCCGGGGCGAGATCCGGGAGGATAAGGATGCGCTCGATGCCATCGAGGCGGTGCTGCCGGCGGGGACGCTTTCGGGAGCGCCGAAGATCCGGGCGGTCCAGCTCATCGGGGAGCTCGAAAACAATAAGAGAGGAATCTACGGCGGAGCCATCGGCTACATCGACTTTACCGGCAATATGGATACCTGTATCGCGATCCGGATCGCCTGGAAAAAGAACGGAAAGGTCTTTGTCCGGAGCGGCGCGGGGATCGTCTATGATTCCGTTCCCGAAAAGGAATACGAGGAGAGCCTGAATAAGGCGAAGGCTGTGGTGAAGGCGCTTGTGGAAGCGGGAGAGGAGGATGCCTTATGATCCTTCTGGTGGATAATTACGACAGCTTTTCGTACAATCTCTATCAATATATCGGAGAGCTGAATCCGGAGATTAAGGTGGTCCGGAATGATGAATGCAGACCGGAGGAGATCCGGGAATTGGGACCCGAGAAGCTGATCCTGTCTCCGGGGCCGGGACGGCCCGAGGATGCGGGGTATCTGATCGATATCATAAAGGAGCTGGCGGGGGAAATCCCGATGCTCGGAGTGTGCCTCGGACATCAGGCGATCTGTGCGGCCTTCGGCGGGGTTGTAACCTACGCAAAAAGGCTCATGCACGGAAAGCAGTCGTTGGCGAAGCTGGACCTGAGCTGCCCGATCTTTCAGGGACTGCCCAGGGAGATAATGGTGGCGCGCTACCACTCCCTGGCGGCGGAGAAGGAAAAGCTGCCGGAGTGCTTAAAAGTAACGGCGGAGACAAAGGAAGGGGAAATT
The DNA here is from genome assembly GCA_017450105.1 of Lachnospiraceae bacterium. Classification (GTDB taxonomy): domain Bacteria; phylum Bacillota; class Clostridia; order Lachnospirales; family Lachnospiraceae; genus RUG12461. Next base: position 18,749 of record JAFSXC010000133.1, read on the forward strand.
ATGGCCCTGCAGCATGTGTCGCTCCCGATTTACGGGCTGCAGTTTCACCCGGAATCCATATTGACGCCGGAGGGGAAAAGGATACTGGAGAACTACATTTTAAAGATTTGAAGGGAGCATAGCAATGATCAAGGAAGCAATCATCAAAATTGTTAACAAGGGCGATCTGACGTACGACGAAGCCTACACCGTCATGAACGAGATCATGAACGGGGAGACGACACCGACGCAGAATGCGGCCTTTCTGGCGGCGCTTTCGACCAAGAGCGCAAGGATGGAGACGACGGATGAGATCGCGGGCTGCGCGAATGCGATGCGGGAGCACGCGATGAAGTGCGATACCGGGATGGAGTGCTTTGAGATCGTCGGGACCGGCGGAGACAACGCGATGAGCTTTAATATTTCGACGGCATCGGCCTTTGTGGCGGCCGCTGGCGGACTTAAGGTGGCGAAGCACGGAAACCGGGCGGCCTCCTCGAAATGCGGGACGGCGGACTGCCTGGAGGCGCTCGGGGTGAAGCTGGAGCAGGAGCCCGAGAAGTGTATCGAGCTTTTGAAGGAGGCGGGGATGTGCTTCTTCTTTGCGCAGAAGTATCATACCTCGATGCGGTATGTGGGCGCGATCCGCAAGGAGCTGGGCTTTCGGACGGTATTTAATATCCTGGGGCCGCTTACGAATCCGGCCTCTCCGAAGCTGCAGCTCCTCGGAGTGTATGATGAGTATCTGGTGGAGCCGCTGGCGAAGGTTCTGATCACGCTCGGAGTGAAGCGCGGCATGGTTGTGTACGGCTGTGATAAGCTCGACGAGATCTCCTTAAGCGCGCCGACGAAGATCTGTGAGTTTAAGGACGGCTGGTATAAAACCTATGTTCTGGAGCCTGAGGACGTGGGACTTGTCCGCTGCAAAAAGGAGGATCTGGTCGGCGGAGAACCGGCGGAGAACGCGAGGATCCTGACGGATATTTTAAACGGGGAAAAGGGACCGAAGAGAGACGCGGTGCTTTTGAATGCGGGAGCAGCGCTTCTGATCGGGGAAAAGGCCGGTTCGATGAAGGAGGGTGTGGAGCTCGCAGCGAAGCTCATCGACAGCGGAGAAGCGATGAGAACACTCGAAAAAGTAAAGGAGATCAGTAACCGCTCATGACTATTTTAGACGAAATTGCAGAAGCGACCAGAGAACGGGTCATGAAAAGAAAAAGGAAGAAGCCCCTGGAGACCTTACGGCGCGAAGCGGAAGCGGTCGGGAACGGGCCTTCCTTTGAGGAGGCGCTGAAGGGAAACGGGCTGTCCTTTATCTGTGAAGTGAAAAAGGCTTCTCCGAGTAAGGGCTTGATCTCGCCGGAGTTTCCCTATCTGTCCATAGCAAAGGAATACGAGGCGGCGGGCGCGGAGGCGATCTCGGTGCTGACGGAGCCGAAATGGTTCCTGGGGGCGGATGAGTATCTGCGGGAGATCATCGAGGCGGTCTCAGTGCCCTGCCTGCGGAAGGACTTTACCGTGGATCCGTATATGCTTTTTGAGGCGAAGGCGCTCGGTGCATCGGCGGTGCTCCTGATCGTGAGTCTTCTTTCGAAGGAGGAGCTTGAGGAGAATCTGAAGATTGCCGAAAGCATCGGTATTTCGGCGCTGGTAGAGGCTCATGACGCGAAGGAGATCGAAACGGCGCTGGATGCGGGCGCCAGGATCATCGGCGTCAACAACCGGAATTTAAAGGACTTTTCCGTGGATACGAAGAACAGTACGCTTCTTCGTTCCTATGTGCCGAAGGACAGGCTCTTTGTGGCGGAGAGCGGGGTGAAGGGATATGAGGATGTTCTGCCGCTTAAGGAGGCCGGCGTGGATGCGGTGCTGGTCGGAGAGGCTCTGATGCGTGCGGAAAACAAAAAGGAGATGCTTGCGGCTATGCGGGGGAAGGTATGACAAGGATCAAGCTGTGCGGGTTGAAAAGAACCCAGGATATCGAAAAAGCGAATGAACTGAAGCCGGATTATGTGGGCTTTGTGTTCTATCAGAAAAGCAGGCGGGCTGTGCTGGACGGGGAGGCGGAGGCCCTGCGGGAGCTTCTGGACCCTTCGATCGAGAGCGTGGGTGTGTTTGTGAATGAGCCCGAGGGGCATGTAGCCCAGCTTTTGAACCGGGGGATCATCCAGATCGCACAGCTCCACGGAACGGAGGATCTGGCCTACATCCAGAATCTTCGGCAGCTTACGGACGGACCCGTCTGGAAGGCCTTTGCGATGGACAGCAATGAGAACGCCTTTTTTGCCCAGCAGAGCTCCGCGGATATGGTGCTTCTGGATTCGGCGGGCGGCGGGACCGGAACCGTGTTCCAATGGGAGCTTCTGAACCAGATCTCGCGGCCGTATTTCCTCGCCGGAGGACTGACACCGGAAAACGTAAAGGACGCGGTGAAGATGCTGGATCCTTATGGGGTGGATGTGAGCTCCGGGATCGAGACCAACGGGAAGAAGGATCCGAAAAAGATGGAGGCCTTTGTATGGGCGGTGCGAAAGGAGAGCGGCGCGCTGCTTGGGAAGCGCTGAAGCTTCCCGGATACATCGCATGAAACCTAAGAAATAATAACTGCCCGCTTGTTTGACCGGGCATGAAAAGGAGTTTTGTAATGACGGAAAGACCAGGCCGCTTCGGCGAGCACGGGGGACAATACATCCCGGAAACGCTGATGAACGCGGTGATCGAGCTGGAAAAGGCTTATCATAAATGGAAAGAGGATCCCGGATTTGTGCAGGAGCTGGACGCGCTGTTTCGGGACTACGCGGGAAGACCTTCTCTGCTTACCTTCGCCGGGAAGATGACCAGGGAGCTCGGAGGAGCGAAGATCTACCTGAAACGGGAGGATTTAAATCATACCGGATCGCACAAGATCAATAACGTTCTGGGACAGGCCCTGCTTGCAAAAAAAATGGGAAAGACCCGGCTTATCGCCGAGACCGGCGCGGGACAGCACGGGGTGGCGACAGCGACGGCAGCGGCGCTTCTGGATATGCAGTGCGTCGTGTTCATGGGTCAGGAGGATATGGAGCGCCAGGCCTTAAATGTCTACCGGATGCGGCTTCTGGGGGCGGAGGTGGTTCCCGTCAAAACCGGGACCGGGACCCTGAAGGACGCGGTGTCCGAGGCGATGCGGGAATGGACGTCGCGGATCGACGATACCCATTATTGCCTGGGCTCGGTGATGGGACCCCATCCGTTTCCGACGATCGTCAGGGATTTCCAGGCCGTGATCGGACGCGAGATCCGGGCCCAGCTCCTGGAAAAGGAAGGAAGGCTTCCGGACGCCGTCATGGCCTGTGTCGGCGGCGGATCGAACGCGATCGGAAGCTTTTACGAGTTTATCCAGGATCAAGAGGTGAGACTGATCGGGTGCGAGGCAGCCGGGAGAGGGATCGATACCTTTGAGACGGCGGCCACGATCAACACCGGCAGAATGGGAATCTTCCACGGAATGAAATCCTATTTCTGCCAGGACGAATACGGTCAGATCGCGCCGGTCTATTCTATCTCGGCAGGACTGGATTATCCGGGGATCGGACCGGAGCATGCGTATCTGCATGACATCGGAAGAGCCGAATACGTACCTGTGACCGATGAGGAAGCGGTGGAGGCCTTCGAGTATCTTGCGAAAACCGAAGGAATCATCTGTGCCATCGAATCGGCGCATGCCGTTGCCAAGGCAAGGGAGCTCGCTCCGACAATGCGGCCGGACCAGATCATCGTCATTACGATCTCCGGGCGGGGAGATAAGGACTGCGCGGCCATTGCCCGCTACAGAGGGGAGGATATCCATGAGTAGGATCAGGGAAGCGTTTCAAAACGGTAAGGCCTTTATTCCGTTTCTGACCTGCGGGGATCCGGACCTTGAGACAACGGAGAGGGCGGTGCGGCTGGCCGAGAAGAACGGGGCGGACCTTGTGGAGCTCGGGATCCCCTTTTCCGATCCGACGGCAGAGGGGCCGGTGATTCAGGAAGCCAGCCTTCGGGCCTTAAAGAGCGGGACGACCACGGATAAGATCTTTGCGATGGTGCGGTCCCTGCGGAAGGACGTAAAAATCCCGTTTGTGTTCATGACCTATGCGAATGTGGTGTATTCCTACGGGGCGGACAGGTTCTTTTCGCTGTGCCGGGAAACAGAGGTGGACGGTCTGATCCTGCCGGATCTGCCCTATGAGGAAAAGGGAGAATTTGAAGCAATTGCAGAGCAATACGATGTGGACCTGATCTCCATGATCGCGCCGACCTCCGAGGACCGGATCGCGCGGATCGCGAATGAGGCGAAGGGCTTTATCTATCTTGTATCCAGCCTCGGGGTGACAGGAGAACGGACGAAGATTACGACGGATATCGGGTCCATCGTAAGGGTGATCCGGGAAAATACGGATATTCCCTGCGCCGTGGGCTTCGGGATCAGTACCCCCGAAGCGGCGGCTGAGATGGCAGCGCTTTCGGACGGCGCTATTGTGGGCTCCGCCATCGTAAAGCTGTTTGCAAAATACAAAGAAAATGCGCCGGAGAAGGCGGGAGAGCTGATCAGGCAGATGAAGAATGCTTGTGTGGGAGGGGCCTGAAGTGTTTCATCTTGATCTTGCAGTATATCTGTATCTGAAGAAGGAGACGGACAGGGAGGGCTGCCGGAAGGCCGATAATACGGATAATGTGAGCCTGTTCTTTACCACCATAGAAGATCCCGGGGAATTCTTCCTCCCGGAGAACGAGGCGGCCATTGTCGTAACGGATGACGCGCGTTTTGCGAGGAACATGGCAGAGCCGAACGAACCGAGGCTTCGTGTCGTCTTTATCGGGAATGATAAGGGGCTGGAGGAGCTGTTCGGAAAAGGCGTAATGGATATCTGGCCGGAGGACGAGGACGAGCTGATAAGAGGAAAGCGTCTGTCGCTTCTGATCCGGGCTTTCCGGGACCATGTCGGGTACTGGACCTATCGGGAGCTGCTGACCGCAACCATCGATACGTCGCCGGACTTTATCCGCTTTAAGCGGGTGGACGGAAGCCACCGCCTTGTGAACGATGTCTTTGCCAGCATGGTCGGGAAGAAAAAGGAAGACGTGATCGGAAAGGACCACGCCGAGGTCTGGAATGTAAAGCCCGGAGAAGACGAAGGCAGAGATGACTGCGCCGACAGCGAATGGAAGACCATTGAGGCGGGGAATACCAGGACTTTTGAGGAGTCCGTATTGACCCACGGCGTAAGGAAGCAGATCACGACCTATAAGACGCCTCTCTATGACTGGTTCGGGAATATCTGGGGTACGGTCTGCTTCGGGCATGACGTAACGGATTTCTCGAATATCGGAATGGCGCTTTCGATCCTGATGGATTCTCTGCCCTTCCCGGTAACCATCTTTGACCGGAACTGGAAGGTGGTCCAGATGAATCAGGAGTTCAAGGGGATCCTGGAGGCCAACGGGGACGATCCGGAGACCTTCTCCTATCAGAACTGGAAGAGGGGCCGCTTTAAGCCGGTGCATGATCCCAACAGAAACCGTAAAAAATCGGAGGTTGAGGAGGTGGAGATCGAGCTCCTCGGCACGCCCTGGACCTATATTGTGAGCGAACAGGAGATCCACGACGCTTTCGGAAATCTGACCGGCTTTGTCACGATCTTCCACGACGTAACCTTCCAGCGTACCTACGAGCAGACGATCCTTCGCGCCGCAAATACCGACGCGATGACGGGGTTATATAACCGCCGGTATTTCTATGATTATGTGAACAAACACAACAACAAGCCCCTGACTCTTCTGTACATGGATCTGGACCGCTTCAAGGAGGTCAACGATACAATGGGACATGCCAAGGGCGACGAGGTGATCATCCGGGCCGCGGAGATCATACGGTCTCTGTTCCCGGAAGGCGTTGCGTCCAGACTCGGCGGAGACGAATACGCGGTGACCATGCCCTGGAAAATGTCGAAGGACGAGCTGGAGGACCGCTGCGGCCGGCTCGCGAAGGAAATACGGGCGATTCCCTGCGGAGGGGATCTCTATGTGACCGTCAGCATCGGTATTGCCAAAAGCAGCGGCATGGGCTATCTTACCACGGACGAGCTCATACATCTTGCCGACCGGCAGATGTATGATGCAAAGGCCAAGCACCACGAAGAGCGTTAAGTGCGCTTAACGCACCGGTTCAAAACGTCAGGAGGTGACCGGACTCAATATGGAAAAATACAGATTTGAGGAAACGGAACGGACTCTTCTGGAGGGAAGCTGCATACCCTTTGCCGTATATCAGTTTATTGACAAGCGGGTAGTGACGATCCTTCTGTCAGACGGCTTTTTGGAGCTCTTTGGTTATGAGGACAGGGACTATGCGGTGGATGCGATGGACAACGATATGTACAAGTTTGACCATCCGGATGACATCGCGCAGATCTCGGATGCCGCTATCCGGTTCGCCACCGAGGGCGGGGAGTACAACGTGGTCTACCGCCATCGGAAGGACGGGAAATATCAGATTTGCCACGCCTTCGGGAAACATGTCTATACAAAGACCGGTGTGAGGCTTGCCTATATCTGGTATACCATAGAAGGAACCTGTCGGAACGAGGATGTGGCACAGACAGAGGAAGAGCTTTCGGATTACTTCAGCCGGGGTCTGCAGGAGGGGAGTCTGATCCGCCGGTTTAATTATGATTATCTGACCGGGCTTCCCGGCATGACCTATTTTTTCGAGCTCGCGGAGCAGGGAAGGATAAGGATGCGGGAGCAGGGGAGAAAGCCTGTGCTTCTGTTTATCGACCTGAACGATATGAAGGGCTTTAATCTGAAATACGGCTTTGCCGAGGGAGATAAGCTGATCCGTGCCGTGGCGCAGCTCCTGGCCGATACCTTTACCAATGAGAACTGCTGCCGCTTCGGGCAGGACCATTTCGTTGTCTATACGGAGCTGGAGGGGTTGGAAGAAACCCTGAAAAGGATGTTCGCAGACTGCAAGAGGATGAACGAGGGCCGCACCCTTCCTCTTCGTGTCGGGATCTATCCGGACTCCTTTGAGAGAGTCAGCGCCAGCGTGGCCTGCGACCGGGCGAAAATGGCCTGTGACGTGAATCGGGAGGCGTATGAATCCCATTTTCAGTATTTTAATGAGGGAATGCAGAGGCGGGCGGAAAACCGCCAATACATAATCGACAACATCGACCGCGCCCTTGAGGAAAAATGGATCAAGGTGTACCATCAGCCAATCGTCAGGACCGCCAATTTCCGGGTTAGTGATGAAGAGGCGCTGGCCCGGTGGATCGACCCGGTGAAGGGCTTCATGTGTCCGGATGATTTTATTCCGGCGCTGGAGGATACGAAGCTGATCTATAAGCTGGACCTCTATATGACGGAGCAGGTTCTGGAGAAGATGAAGATCCAGCAGGCGGCCGGCCTGTATGTGGTTCCGGAATCGGTAAACCTTTCCCGTTATGATTTCGAATCCTGCGACATCGTATCGGAAATCGACAAACGGGTCAAGGAGGCGGGAATTGATCCCGGGCTGATCACGATCGAGATTACGGAAAGCGTGATCGGAAGCGATTTCTCCTACATCAAAACCCAGATCGAGCGCTTTCAGAAGCTTGGTTATTCCGTATGGATGGACGATTTCGGCAGCGGCTATTCCTCTCTGGATATCCTGCAGATCGTACATTTTGACACGATCAAGCTGGACATGCGCTTCATGAAGCAGTTTGACAAGGGGGAAGAAAGCCGGGTCATATTGACAGAGCTCATCAAGATGATTATCGGCCTCGGAACGGATACGGTCGTAGAGGGGGTCGAAACAAAGGAGCAGGTGGAGTTTTTAAAGGAGGTGGGCTGTACCAAGATCCAGGGCTACTACTTCTGCAAACCGATCCCGCTCGAGGATATTTTAAAGCGGTATGAGGAAGGCACGGCGATCGGCTTTGAAAACCCGGACGAATCGGAATACTTTGCAGCCATCGGAAGGGTGAACCTCTATGACCTGGCGACGGCGACCAACGATACGGAGGGGACGCTGCAGGATTATTTCGATATGACGCCGATGGCGGTGCTGGAATATGACGGAACAAATCTTAAGCTGGTCCGCGGAAACCGTACCTATCGGGAATTTATGAAAAAGAATTTCAGGGATACCTGCAATAAGAACAGCGTACCGCTTTCGGAGCAGTTTTCCGGCTTCGGCTCGGCCTTCGCGGATGCGGTCCGTCAGTGTGCGGCGGACGGGAACCGGCAGATTGTCGATGATATGACGGTGAGCGGAGTCACGATCCATCTTTTCATCCGCCGGATTGCAGTGAATCCCGTAACCAGGGTGGCTTCTCTCGTGCTTGTGCTCCTTGGAGCCGCCGATTCGGATCCCCAGGATCCGGGGCTGTCCTATTCCTATGTGGTACAGGCTTTGTCTTCGAATTATTTCTACCTCTACTACGTGGATATGGATACGGAAAAGTTTGTGGAATACAGTACGGATCCGGAGACCGGCGAGCTGTCGGTGGAACGCCGGGGGGAGGACTTTTTCGCGGCCTGTTACCGGGATGCGGAGGCTGTGCTTTATGAGGAGGATGTGGTACGGTTCCGTTCTGTCTTTACCAAAAAGCGGATCGTGAACGATATCCGGGAACACGGCAGCTTTATTCTGAACTACCGGATGAACGGTAAGAGCGGACCGTTCTATGCGAATATGAAGGCGACCCGTATCCGGGGCAGGGGAAACCGGATCATTATCGGCGTCAGCAACATAGACGCGCAGATGAAGCAGCAGGAGGCTCTGGAACGGGCGGAGGAGGAGAGGATCACCTATGCCCGGATCTCGGCGCTTTCCGGGGATTATATCTGTATTTATACCGTGGATCCTGAAACAGACGGATACTTCCTGTATACGGTAAAGAAGGAGTATGAAGCCTTCGGTCTGTCCAGAGAGGGAGAGCATTTCTTCAGGCAGATCCGGAAGGAGAGCGAGGGCGTTATCTACGAGGAGGACAGAGCTCCGGTAATCGAGGCCTTTACAAAAGAGAATGTGCTGAAGCAGATCGAGGAGAGCGGGATCTTCCGGATCACCTACCGCCTGATGATCGGCGGCAAACCCACCTACGTGAACCTGAAGGCTGCTCTGGTGCAGGAAAAGGACGGACCGAAGCTCATCGTCGGGATTACCAACATTGACCGGCAGGTCCGCCGCGAGCAGGACTATGAGCATAGTCTTTCCGTGGCCCGAAACCGCGCGAATCTCGACGGCCTTACCGGCGTTAAGAACAAGCACGCCTATGTGGATATGGAAAACCGCATGAACCACTTCATCGCAGAGCATTCCAATCAGGACTTCGCGATTGTTGTCTTCGATATCAACGGCCTGAAGGATGTCAATGATACCAAGGGACATCAGGCCGGGGACGAGCTTCTGAGGAAGGGCTGCCACGAGGTCTGCACCATCTTTGCCCACAGTCCGGTTTACCGCATCGGCGGGGATGAGTTTGTCGCTGTTGTCCAGGGACATGATTATGATCATCTGGATGAGCTGATGCAAATGCTTGCGGAAAGAAATGAAGAGAACCTGAAGACCGGAGAGGTCATCGTCGCCGGAGGCTGCGCCCGGTTTGAAAACGACCACAGGGTTTCCGAGGTCTTTCGGCGCGCCGACGAACGGATGTATGAGAACAAAAAGCAGCTTAAGGAAAGGAAGAAAGGAGTAGAGGCATGAGACAGTTTACGGGCTTTATGCGGGGCACCAACCTGGGCGGCTGGCTTTCCCAGTTCGACGCCTATGATCCGGAGCATTTCCGGAGCTTTATCACAAGGGACGATATCCAAAGAATCCGGGAGCTCGGCTTTGACCATGTACGGGTTCCGGTGAACTATGAGATATTTGAGGACGAAGAAGGGAACGAAAAGGAGGAAGGCTATTCCTATATCGACAACTGCCTGACGTGGTGTAAGGAGGCGGGGCTGAACCTGATCCTGGATCTTCATCGTGCCTTCGGCTATACCTTCGATCCTTTGGACGATACGATCGTGGACAAGAAGGCCTTCTTCTATGATGAGGGGATGCAGAGCCGGTTCCTGGGGCTGTGGGAGCGGTTCGCCAGGCGCTGGGGGGCCGATCCCGCAGTAGCCTTTGAGCTTATGAATGAGATCGTAAGCCCGGAGGTAAAGGAGGAGTGGAACGAGGTGGCGGACCGGGCGATTACTGCGATCCGTAAGTTCGCCGAAAAAACGCCGATCATCATCGGAGGCGTAAACTATAATCATGTGCTGAATGTGGCAGATCTCAGGCCTCCGAGGGACGAAAACATCATCTACAATTTCCATTGCTACGAGCCGCTGATCTTTACGCACCAGAAGGCCTATTGGGTGCCGGAGATGCCGCCGGAGCTTACCGTGGAGTACCCGGATACCGTGGAATCCTATCGGGAAAAATCCATGGTCCTGATGGAGGCCCACCGGAGCGGTATCGAACGAAAGGAGATTACGGCGCTGGATGCGTCCTTCTTTACGACCCTGTTCCAGCCGGCGGTGGATGCGGCGGAGAAAAACAATGCGCCGCTTTACTGCGGGGAGTACGGGGTCATCGACCGGGCGCCGGTAGAAAGTACGGCGCACTGGCTGCACGACATCCATGCGGCGTTTGCTGCGTTCGGGATCGGCCACGCCTGGTGGAATTATAAGGGCAAGGACTACGGCTTGGTGGACGGCCATTACGATGCGATCCTGCCGGTTATGAAGCAGTTATTCGGAGGCTGATCATAAAATGCCGACCGCGTACTTTTTAAGTACGGGGCCGGCATTTTTGTTTCGCGGTTAAAATCTTTCCGGGCCTTCAATGGGTCCGGCGGTTGATAAAATCGGTCTTGTATTTGGAATAGACGATCTTCTGGCTGCTGTACAGGCCGTAATAGCCGGAAACGACGTAGGAGATGGCTACGGCCACCAGAAAATAGGGCATACCGGCAAAGCCGAAGAGCTCGAAGCTGATGAGCAGCGACGTTATCGGGCAGTTCGTCACGCCGCAGAACAGGGCGCACATCCCGACGGCGGAGCATAAGCCCACGGGAAGACCGAAGATAACCGCAAAGAGATTCCCGGCGGCAGCGCCGATGAAGAGGGTGGGGATGATCTCCCCTCCTTTGTAACCGGAGGCGATCGTAATCACTGTAAAGAGCATTTTCAGCAGAAAGGTATACCAGGGAAGAGGGCCGGCGAAGCTCTGACGGATCACATCGATCCCGGCTCCGTTAAAGGTCTGATTCCCGACCAGAAGGGTCAGACCGATGATCGCAGCGCCGCCCACGACAATACGGATCCAGGGGTTCGGAATACAGCGCTTCAGCAGCCCTTCGCTTTTGTGGAGCAGGACGCAGAAAAGAATACTGATCAGACCGCAGATCCCGGCCAGAAGAAGCGTCAGACCAAGCCCGGAGGGACCGAACGAGGGAACCGAGTCCACGAAAAAGGATTCTTTTTGTATGCCCATCAGGGAGGCGGTATAGCGCGCGGTCAGAGACGCGATCACGCAGGGGAGCAGGGCGGAATAATGCATGATCCCGACGGAGATCACCTCCATGGAAAAGATCGCGGCGGCCATCGGGGTTCCGAACAGGGCGGAAAAGGCCGCACTCATACCGCACATGATCATAATGTGCTGGTCCTTCTCATCAAAACGGAAAAGCCGGCCTAGCGCCCCGCCGATGCTCCCGCCGAACTGGAGAGCTGCGCCCTCCCGGCCCACGGAGCCGCCGAAGAAATGGGTCGTCATCGTGGAAATAAGGATGGCGGGAGCCATACGAAGCGGCAGATATTCCCCGCTTTGGATCGTGCGGAGGACAAGGTTTGTCCCGGTATCGCCTTCCTCGTTCAGAACCCGGTATAGAAAGACGATGAACAGTCCGCCGAGAGGCAGGAGCAGGATCAGAAAGGGATGCGCCACACGAAGTCCGGTCAGAAACGTAAGGCCCTTACTGAACAGGGCGGAGGCAATCCCGATCGAGAGTCCCGACAACAGGGAAAAGACCACCCATTTTAACGAGGTGGTCATACGGCGGATATTATGCTTAATCCTTTGCTTATTATGTTCCTTCATGGCAGTCAGCTTTTTCATTACAGGCCTTGGCTCCGGCCTTTTGTCTTATCTCTTACAGGAAACGGAAGACGCCGAAAACCCGTCCCAGGATCTGGCAGTCGGGAACGATAATGGGGTCCATCGAATCGTTTTCCGGCTGAAGTCTTATATGGCCGGCTTCTTTATAAAAGGTCTTCACCGTCGCGGAATCCTCGATCAGGGCTACCACGATCTCCCCGTTTCTGGCGGTATTCTGGCGCGCTACCAGAAGATTATCCCCGTCGAAGATCCCGACGTTGATCATACTGTCGCCCTTCACGTTCAGCATAAAGACCTCGGCGTTCGGAACAAATTCCGTCGGCACCGGGAAATAATTCTCGATATTCTGCTGGGCCAGAAGCGGCATACCCGCGGCGACACGGCCCAACATCGGAATATTCACCACCTCACGGCGGGAGAAGTTAAACTGGTCATCGACGATCTCGATCGCCCTGGGCTTTGTCGGGTCACGGCGGATATAGCCGTTCTTTTCGAGCGTTTCCAGATGGGAATGGACCGAAGAGGTGGACTTTAAATGGACCGCCTCGCAGATCTCCCTTACCGCCGGCGGATAGCCCCGGTTTAAAATCTCCTCCTTTATATATTCCAGAATTTCCCTCTGCTTCGAAGAAATCTTTCCTTTATCCATTTTTTCCTCCTGTTTTGGGCCTCTGCGGCAAGCTTCGGGCCGGTATAGTAACGTATAAGGCCGCATGGACAGCGAATTTCGTTCTCTCTTTAAAAATACTAGCATATGTATTTCCGGAAAGCAAACAAAAGTTCGGAATATATGTTCGAAAACGCTTGACAAACATTTGTTCTGGTACTAAAATACTAGTAAATCGAACAGATGTTCCGAACAGGTATTTGCTTTACGGAGGATGAGGATATGAAAGAGAACAGAAAAGTGATGGTAGCGTTTGTACTGATGGCGGGAGCTTTTGTGATGATGCTGGTGCTGATGGCCGTGATCCTGTCGGATACGGCCCGGGTCGAGGCGAAGGAAACCGAAGAGGTCCGTTATGAAAGCGTAAGGATCGGGGAAGGGGAGAGCCTGTGGTCCGTAGCCGAGGACTGTAAGGGCGCCGGAGAAAA
>JAFSXC010000134.1 GCA_017450105.1 Lachnospiraceae bacterium
AACTGACTTTTATTCTTCCACTATCAGTTACTGTTCACACCGCAATGTCAGTAACTTAAGCCCAAAACCTACCTCGGAGCGCGAGTAAGAGGGCCCCGGACCGAGCACGGGGGGACCGTAGTATTCCCGGGTGACCATTATTATCGCGGGGCCCCCGCGCACAGAGTCTGGGAGATGGCTTACGGAAGCGACGCCAATGTGTAAATTTGCTTAAGTTATTGACATTGCGGTGTGAACAGTAACGTCCGGGAGGCCAAATGACACATCTTGGCCGCACGATTTCCTGGTTTAGGCATAGCGGAGAATAATGTTGGATACCGAGGAAAGATACGAGGCTCCAAAGAGGTTCAGGTGGTTCAGGAGATGATACAGGTTATACAGATCCCTTCTCTCCTCATAGCCCGCCTGCAGAGGCTTTACTTCATGGTAGCTTTGATAAAAGGACGGGTGAAAGCGGCCGAAGAGTTCGGTCATGGCCAGATCTGCTTCGGGATGTCCTATATACACCGCAGGATCGATCAGCCAGGCCTTCCCGTCCGAGCCCGTAATAAAATTCCCGGACCACAGATCCCCATGCAGAAGCGCAGGCTGTGCCGGTTCGATCAGTCTGTCCTCCAAGCGCTCAAGAAGCCTCTCCGCCAGCCGAAGGAGGCTTTGATCAAAATATCGCTCCGCTCTATGGAGCTGAACAGCCAGTCTGCATTCCCTGAAAAAATCCACCCATGTATCCTTCGGCGTATTGACCTGCTTACCCGCTCCGATATAGTTATCCCGGTCAAGACCAAAGCGCCCCTCCGAAAGCAGGGGTTTTGTATCAGCGCTATGCATTTTTGCCAGCTCTCTTCCGAACTCCTCCCAGAAGTTTTCTGCTCTTGGCGCGGGCTCTATCATCTCCATCATCAAAAAGGAGGTTCCAAAGCTCCGGTCAAGCCCCCTGCCGAGAAGCTTTGGCGTCCGGATCGCCTGGGTTTCTGCTATCAGACCCAGCCCGTATTCCTCGGCCTCAAAGAAGCCGTAATTGGAAAGCGTGTTTTCCTTGACAAACACCCTGGCCCCGTTACTTAGCAGGAGGCACCGGGACTCATTGATATCTCCGCCGCCGACGAAGTTTTTTCCTTCAATTTTTATCTCTGGTCCAAAGCAGGCCGACACACAGGCGGCCACAGATTCATATTGTCCGATTGCTTTCATCCTTATTTCCTTTCTCTTTTTAAACAAGTGTCTATATTCTACCACATAGCCAATCGATTGTGGAAACCTGCGCTGACCGGCCCGGCAGAGCATTTTCCGGGACAGGACGTTCCCGGAAAACGCTCTGCCGGACCGGTCAGCTTACGTTAGGGAAAGAAGGTTCTTGGGGCCGGGACCTTTCTTGACGAAAACGGATCGGGATGATATGTTGATTCTATTATACTTTATTGCAGAAAAGAGAAGATACAGGATGGAAAAGAATATTTATGACAATGTGCTGGAGGCGGTCGGGCATACGCCGATGATCCGCCTGAACCGGATGGCGAAGCCGGGGGGAGCGGAGATTCTGGTGAAGTTTGAGGGGATCAATATCGGCGGCTCCATTAAGACCAGAACGGCGCTGCAGATGATCCGGGCGGCGGAAAAGGAGGGGCTTTTGCAGGCGGATACCGTCATCGTGGAGCCTACCAGCGGAAACCAGGGGATCGGACTGGCTCTGGTCGGCGCGGTCCGCGGCTACAAAACCATTATTATCATGCCGGATTCCGTCAGCGAGGAGCGAAGAAAGCTTGTGAAGCATTACGGGGCGGAGGTGATCCTGATCCATGATGAGGGAAACATCGGGGCCTGCATGGACGAGTGTCTGAAAACGGCTCTGAGGATGAAGGAGGAGGATCCGAAGGTCTTTGTTCCCCAGCAGTTTGAAAACCCGAATAATACGATGGCGCATAAAAACCATACCGCGCTGGAGATCATGGAGCAGGTGGCCGGCCCGATCCACGGCTTTTGCTCGGGGATCGGAACCGGAGGGACGATTACCGGGATCGGGGAGGTGCTGAAGGCGCAGTATCCGTTTATCGAGATCTGGGCGGTTGAACCCGAAAACGCAGCGATCCTGGCGGGAGGAAATATCGGCACCCATCTGCAGATGGGGATCGGGGACGGGATCATTCCGGAGATATTGAACCAGACGATCTATGATGATATTTATGTGGTCAGCGACGAGGAGGCCATTGATACGGCGAAAAGGCTTGCCCGGGAAGAGGGCCTGATGTGCGGGATCTCCAGCGGCACCAATGTGGCGGCCGCGATCCGGCTGGCGGAAAAGCTCGGCCCGGGGAAAACCGTGGTGACGGTGCTGCCGGATACGGCGGAGCGGTATTTTTCCACTCCCTTATTTGAGGAGGAATAAGGAAATGGAGAACAGAATAAAATACGGACGTATGAAAAACAATATTCTGTCCTTCCTTTCTCTTACGGCCGGCGCCGTTCTCGCGGCCTTTGCGCTGGAGGAATTTTTGGTGCCGAACAAGATCTTTGACGGCGGGATTACCGGTGTGAGCATGATATTGACCAGCTTCGTTCCGTTGAAGCTCGGAGTGGCTCTGATCGTGATCAATATTCCGTTCTTTATTGTCGGCTGGCGGCGCATGGGAAAGGTTTTTGTGATCAAGGCGGTCTATGCCATTGCTCTGTTCTCCATAATGTCCGGCGTTTTTGAGTCGTTTCAGAACGCCACGGAGGAGATGCTTCTGGCGGTTACCTTCGGCGGGGTTTTTCTCGGCGCCGGCGTCGGCCTTGTGCTGCGGGGCGGGGGCGTGCTGGACGGAACGGAGATCGTGGCGATCCTGATCAACCGGAAATGGGGCATCTCGGTGGGGAGAGTGATCCTTGCCTTTAATGTGGTGATCTATGCGGTGGCGGGGATCTGCTTCGGGCTGGACCGCGGGATGTATTCTCTTTTGATGTACATTATTACGAGCCGCATTATTGACATGGTGGAAAGCGGCCTCCAGAGTACGAAATCGGTGATGATCATTACCGAGGACGGGAAGGGCCTGGCGGATGAGATTTACCGTAATCTGGGGCGCACCGTTACCTTTATGCAGGGAACCGGCCTGGTCAGCAGGGAGAATATGGATGTCCTTTTATGCGTGGTGACGCGGGGCGAGATCTCCGAGCTGAAACGGATCATCGGAAATTCCAAGGGCAGCAATTTCACGACGATCTCCGAGGTGTCTGAAATCGTGGGAAATCATGTGAAGTCGACAAATTGAGTCAATTCAGGAGAGGTCAGATGCGAAAGCATTGGGTGAAGAGACTGATTCCGGCGGTTTGTGCAGGAATATTCTGCTTCGCCGGCGCCTTCCCGGTAAGCGCAGTCACAGGGCAGAACCTAAGGGCTGTCCCAATCGAAAAAACCGGGGAAAACCGGGTGGTGTCCGGCCTCGCCGGTGAAACTTCGGGCGGGCCTGGTCGTGAAGGCAAGGGCAGTGATCGACTTCGGACGGAGCAGCCGGGTTTTGACCTGAATCCTGAGGACAGGGGAGGACGGTAAGCTCCTTGCGGTTTTGGAGAAAAAGTGATTTCGGAGGGAGCAGATAAACGAAACAGGGAATGAGAGTAAAACGGCCGGAGGCTTAGAATATGCAGATTTCGGATATCGATAACGGAAAAACCTTTGATTGGGGAAATACCTCTGAGGATTATGCAAAATACAGAGATATTTATCCGGAGGAATTCTACCAAAGCATTTTAGAGCTGGGGCTGTGCAGGGACGGACAGAAGGTGTTGGACATCGGAACGGGGACCGGCGTTCTTCCGCGGAATATGTACCGGTATGGAGCGAGCTGGATCGGAACGGATATATCCGAGAACCAGATCGCGCAGGCAAGGCGGCTTGCCTCGACGAACGGCATGGATATTTCGTTTTATGTATGTCCGGCGGAAGAGGTTGACTACCCCGAGGATACCTTTGATGTGATCACGGTCTGCCAGTGTATCTGGTATCTGGACGCGAAGGTAATCGCCGGGAAATTTGCACATATGCTGAAGCCGGGAGGGAAGCTTTTGATCCTGTATATGGGATGGCTTCCTTACGAGGACCCGATTGCCGGGAAAAGCGAGGAGATCATCTTAAAGCACAATCCCAACTGGTCTTCCTACGGAGATACCGTGCATCCTGTTTATGTGCCGGAGGAGCTGCTTACGGAGTTTGATAAGGAGCTGCAGAGGGAGTTCCGGGTGGACGTTTCGTTTACAAGAGAGAGCTGGCATGGCCGTATGCGTGCCTGCAGGGGAGTGGGCGCGGCAATGGACGAAAAAGCGCTTCATGCATGGAACGAGGAGCATATCCGTATGCTGCAGGAAAATGCTCCGGAGGTATTCGATGTGAAGCATTATGTTTCCATGGCGGAATTAACGGTGAGAAAGCAGAGAGTAACTGTTCACACCCAAATGTCAGTAACTTAAGCAAATTGCTCGGGAGCCCGCGAAAAGAGCGCCCTCCCGGAAAAGATCTGAAAAAATTGTTGACAAAGCAAAACAGAAGTTGTAAACTCAGACCTCATAAAGACAAAGGCGTCTTGGAGTAAAAGCTCCGAGGCGCCTTTTTTATGTTTTTGAGCAACAGGAGGATGCGAAAATGTGTTCCATTTTGGGTGTCTGCGGGAAGGGCGCAGCTTATGAAGAAGTGAAGGAGGCTCTGGGCGAAACCGCTTCGCGGGGGCCGGATGCGACCAGGCTCATCGATACCGGGAACGGGTGGCTGGGCTTTAACCGGCTCTCCATCATGGGCCTGACGGACGAAGGGATGCAGCCCTTTGCCTTTGCCGGGAAGGAAACGCTTCCCGTAAACGGTTCGCAGGCGCCGGAAAATAACGAATATCTTCTGGTCTGCAACGGGGAGATCTACGGCTTCCGAAAGCAGAAGGAGGAGCTGCTGGATAAGGGCTACAGGTTCTTAAGCGATTCTGACTGCGAGATCCTTCCGGCCCTGTATAAGGAATACGGGACGGACGTTTTTGCGATGCTGGACGCGGAATATGCGCTTGTCCTGTATGATGTGCAAAATAAGAGCTATATCGCGGCCAGGGATCCGATCGGGATCCGCCCGCTCTATTACGGGACGCGGCCGGACGGCACCTATGTATTTGCTTCGGAGCCGAAGAATCTGACGAAGCTGGTGAAAAGGATCCTTCCCTTCCCTCCCGGCCATTATTTTAAGGACGGAGAGTTCGTCAAGTACCGGGATATCTCCGAGGTAAAAGAGTTCCATGAGGACGATGTGGACCGGATCGGGCAGGAGATCCATGACCTTCTGATCGAGGGCGTTAAAAAGCGGCTCGATTCCGATACGCCGGTGGGCTTCCTTCTTTCCGGCGGGCTGGATTCCTCTCTGGTCTGCGGGATCGCGGCGAAGCTTTTAAAGCAGCCGCTTCGGACCTGGGCCATCGGAATGGATATCGACGCCATCGACCTGAAATACGCGAAGGAGGTCGCGGACTATATCGGGGCGGAGCATACGGAGGTCATCATCACAAAGCAGGATGTGATTGACGCGCTGGATCCCGTTGTAAAGGCCCTCGGGACTTACGACATAACGACGATCCGCGCTTCGATCGGCATGTATCTGGTCTGCAAGCACATCCACGAGACCTCGGACGTAAGGGTGATCATGACCGGAGAGATCTCGGATGAGATCTTCGGCTACAAGTACACGGACTTTGCTCCGAGTGCCGAAGAATTCCAGAAGGAGGCCGAGAAGCGGATCCGGGAGATCCATATGTACGATGTGCTGCGGGCGGACCGCTGCATCAGCGTAAATTCGCTGGAGGCGCGGGTGCCGTTTGGAGATCTGGCCTTTGTGTCCTATTGTATGGCGATCGATCCCGAGAAGAAAATGAACCGTTATAACAAGGGAAAATATCTTCTGCGTCACGCCTTCGAGAAGGACCGGCTTATCCCGGATTCGATCCTTTGGCGCGAAAAGGCGGCTTTTTCGGACGCCGTGGGACATTCCTTAAAGGACGACCTTACCGAATACGCCGAAAGCTGCTACAGCGACGCGGAGTTTGAAGAGGGGATCAAAAGGTACGACCATGCGCGGCCCTTTACGAAGGAATCGCTTTTGTACCGGGACCTGTTTGAAAAGTATTATCCGGGTCAATCGGAGATGGTGAAGAATTTCTGGATGCCGAATAAGGCCTGGGAAGGCTGCAATGTGAACGACCCTTCCGCACGGGTGCTGTCAAATTACGGAGCAAGCGGACAATAGGATTTGAGAGGAGGAGCTTATGTTGAAGAAGAAAACAAATGTGCCGGAGCTGTTCGAACAGAAGGTGTTTGATGACCGCGTTATGCGTTCACGGCTTTCGGATGAGGTATACCAGTCCCTGCACAGGACGATCGATGAAAATGAAAAGCTGGACCGGTCTGTTGCCGAAGCTGTGGCCAAGGAAATGAAGAACTGGGCTGTGGAGCAGGGGGCCACCCATTTCACCCACTGGTTCCAGCCTCTGACCGGCGTGACCGCCGAAAAGCATGACAGCTTTATTACCCCCTCGCCGGATGGCGGGGTGATCATGGAATTTTCGGGCAAGGAGCTGATCAAGGGTGAACCGGATGCCTCCTCCTTCCCTTCGGGGGGGCTTCGTGCCACCTTTGAAGCCCGGGGCTACACGGCCTGGGATCCGACGAGCTATGCCTTTATCAAGGACCATACCCTTTGCATCCCGACGGCCTTCTGCTCCTATTCCGGGGATGCACTGGATAAGAAAACGCCGCTGCTTCGTTCGATGCAGGCCCTGGACCGTCAGGCAAAGCGGATCCTGAAGCTCTTCGGCAAGGAGGTCCATTATGTCCGGACGAGCGTCGGGCCCGAGCAGGAGTACTTCCTGATCGACAGGGAAATGTTTGAAAAGAGGCCGGACCTTGTGTATACGGGACGCACCCTCTTCGGCGCGCTTCCGCCTAAGGGACAGGAGCTGGATGATCATTATTTCGGCGTGATCAAGCCCAGGGTGCTGGCCTTTATGGAGGATCTGAACGAGGAGCTCTGGAAGCTCGGGATCCTGGCCAAGACAGAGCATAACGAGGTCGCGCCGGCCCAGCACGAGCTCGCTCCGATCTTCTCGACCACGAACGTGGCAACAGACAACAACCAGCTTACGATGGAGATCATGCAGAAGGTGGCAAGGCGCCATGACATGGTCTGTCTGCTTCACGAAAAGCCCTTCGCCGGGGTAAACGGGTCCGGGAAGCATAACAACTGGTCGATGGCGACGGATACCGGGGTAAACCTTCTTTCTCCCGGGGAAACGCCCTATGAGAACGCGCAGTTTCTGCTGTTTTTATGCGCCGTGATCCAGGCGGTGGATGATTATCAGGATCTCCTTCGTCTTTCGGTCGCAACCGCCGGAAACGACCACCGGCTTGGCGCGAACGAGGCCCCGCCGGCCATTATCTCGGTCTTCTTGGGCGATGAGCTGACGGCGATCTTAAACGCGATCAAAACGGATACGCCTTACGAGGGCCGGGAAAAGGTGATCATGAAGCTCGGGGTACATACTTTACCGCGGTTCTCTCGGGACACGACGGACCGGAACCGTACCTCCCCCTTCGCCTTTACCGGGAACAAGTTCGAGTTCCGCTCGCTCGGCTCCTCCAACAGCATCGCCTGCTGCAACATTATGCTGAATGCGGCGGTGGCGGAAAGCCTGAAGCAGTATGCGGACCTCCTGGAGGGCGCAGACGATTTCGAGAGTGCGCTGCATGGGCTCATTAAAGAGGTGATTACGAAGCATGAGCGGATCCTCTTTAACGGAAACGGATACGGCGAGGAATGGGTCAAAGAGGCCACGGAGGTCCGGGGGCTGTTGAACCTTAAGACCACGGCCGATGCGATGCCGCGTCTTCTGGACAAAAAGAACATGGATATGCTCATGGCGCATAAGGTCTTTACGGAGTCCGAGCTCCATTCCCGGTGTGAGATCATGCTGGAGAACTATTGCAAGACCGTCAGCATCGAGGGGCATACAATGGTGGACATGGTGCGGAAAAACTACCTTCCCGCGATCGAGGATTATCTTTGCGAGCTCGCGCATACGACCTCTCTGATGCGGTCGGTAAGTGACCGGGTCAAATGCAATTACGAGGTCTCGACCATGGAGCGGCTGTCGGAGCTCACGGACTATATTTTAGAGCGTGTCCGCGATCTGGAGCAGGCGCTGGAGGACCTGAAGGGCATGGACGATATCGTACAGACCTCGGAACGGATCCGTGATGATGTGCTGCCGAAGATGGAGCACTTAAGGAAGCATGTGGACGAAGCGGAGATGCTGACAAGCGAGAAGTGCTGGCCTTTCCCGAGCTATGGGAAATTGTTGTTTTCCGTCTATTGAGGTTTTTGGCAGAGGAGCAGTTTTGTTTGGCTTCGCGGACGGAAATCGCGCGGCGGCACGGTATGATCATTTCGCCGCAGGACCGCTCTCGCTACCGGGAAAAGCGCAGCGGTACTAAACGGAATCGCCGACAGAGCCGCCGATTCCGTTAAGTGCCGGCGTTTTCCAGGTTCCTGCGTCAAAACGATCATACCGTACCGCCGCACGATTTCCTGACAGTAGAGGGAAATAATAAAGGCAGTTTACAAGTATGAATGACATCCCACAAAGGCGTGGAAACCTCTGTGGGGTGTCTTTCTTTATAGAAAAAACAAAAGGAGGAACGTATTATGGAAACTATTCTGGAACAAATGAACGGAGAAGTATTCGGCGTCTGGTTCCTGATCGGGGCAGCGCTGGTGTTCTGGATGCAGGCCGGGTTTGCTATGGTGGAGACCGGTTTTACCAGAGCAAAGAACGCAGGAAATATTCTGATGAAGAACCTGATGGATTTCTGCATCGGCTGCGTGGTGTTTATCGTGATCGGCTTCGGGCTCCTGCTCGGAGAGGATCTCCTTGGCTTTATCGGGAAGCCCGGCTTTGATATTTTTACCGCCTATCAGGACTTCGACTGGTCGAATTTCATTTTCAACCTGGTCTTCTGTGCCACGACGGCGACCATTGTTTCCGGGGCGATGGCGGAGCGGACGAAATTCTTGAGCTATTGCGTGTACTCCGGTGTGATCTCGGCGCTGATCTATCCGATCGAAGCGCACTGGATCTGGGGCGGCGGATGGCTCTCCCAGATGGGCTTCCATGATTTCGCGGGATCCTGCGCCATCCACATGGTGGGCGGTATCGCTGCTCTGATCGGCGCGAAGCTGGTCGGTCCGCGTCTCGGGAAGTTTGAAAGGGACAAAAAGGGAAGGGTGACAAAGGTGAAGGCCTTCCCCGGACACAATATTGTGATCGGAGCGCTCGGTGTGTTCATCCTGTGGCTTGGCTGGTACGGCTTCAACGGCGCGGCCTGCACCTCGGTTGACCAGCTGGCATCCGTCTTTGTGACGACGACCATTGCGCCTTCCGTGGCAACCGTGGTCTGCATGCTTTTCACCTGGCTGAAATACAAAAAGCCTGACGTATCCATGTGTCTGAACGCCTCTCTGGCCGGGCTTGTGGCGATCACGGCGGGCTGCGATGTGACGGATGCCTTCGGCGCCATTGTGATCGGTGCCGTATCAGGACTTCTGGTCTGCTTCGGCGTCTGGCTCCTTGATTACAAGCTCCACATCGATGATCCCGTGGGCGCTGTGGCGGTCCATATGATGAACGGGATCTGGGGCACCCTTGCCGTCGGTCTTTTTGCAACGACGAGCGCTCCCGGAAACGACACGCTGACCGGCCTGTTCTATGGCGGCGGGTTCTCCCTTCTCGGGATCCAGTTCGTTGGCTTTGTTTCGGTAGCTGCGTGGACGGCGGTCTGCATGCTGATCGTTTTCGGCCTGATCAAAAAGATCTTCGGGCTCAGGGTTACGGAGGAGGAAGAGATCGAAGGCCTGGATTCGAAGGAGCACGGTCTGTCCTCGGCTTACGCCGGCTTCTCCATCGTCGATATGACGGATGCCGCCATGGAGACAAATGAGAATACGAGCATCGGCGCCGAAAGCTATGAGGAGGCCAGCGAGGCGGCCAGAAACGCAGCAGTAAGGGTGGAGAACATCTCCGGGACCCTTACGGGGACAAGCCTGGAAACCGGTATGAACAAGGTCGTTATCATTACGAAGCTGTCGCGGTATGATAAGATCAAACGGGCGCTGAACGAGCTCGGTGTGACCGGGATTACCGTGACCCAGGTAACGGGCTGCGGGATCCAGAAGGGCACCGGCCAGATGTACCGCGGCGTGGAAATGGATATGACGCTGCTTCCCAAGATCAAGCTGGAGATCGTCGTCAGCAAGATCCCTGTGGAAAAGGTCATCGAGGCGGCAAAGAAGACGCTCTATACCGGAAAGATCGGCGACGGCAAGATCTTCGTCTATCCGGTCAGCCGGGTCGTCAAGATACGGACCGGAGAAGAAAACTACGCAGCTCTGCAGGACGTGGAATAAAATACGGGATGTGCCACCGGTGAGTCATCGGTGGCACTTTTTTTGCCAAAATGGAGATGGAAAAAAGAGCCGGATGATTGTATAATTACGGAGAAAGGATATACCAAAGCTGCAAGGAGACCAGATATGAGTGAGAAGGAAAAGGGAAGTACGAAGGGTTATCTCCTTACATTTCCAGCCGAGTGCCTGATCCTGAAGGAGGGAGAGGACAGCTCGGATATGTTTAAGATTCTCAGGGGAAACGTGTAGCTGTATACCGGCTACGGGACCGATAAGGAAAGTCTGATCGGCATCCTCGGGCCGGGAGCGTGCTTCGGGGAATTCGGACTTTTGCTGCAAAAGCCCGCGATCTATACGGTGATTGCCTTTTCGGAGGTGTATGCTCTGCGGGTTACCGCCGACAGGGTAGAGGATTTCATAAGGGAGAACCATTCGAGCGCACAATTCCCTTTTCAGGGAGCAAATGGTATAATCAGCCTTGATATATCAATAATCAAAAGGGAGATGATCAGAATGAAAAGTGAAGAAAAAATGGCGTTCCTGAAGGCGGTCCTTTCTCTTGCCAAGGTGGACGGAGATGTGGATGTAAAGGAGGCCGCCGCGTTCCAGAAGATCTGTGACTTTCTCGGGATCGGAAATATGGAGGTCTCCAGCGCCCAGCAGGCGGTTCTGACCGGGAAGGAAACGATGGACGACTATCTTGCCGAGATCAGGGATCGCAAGTCGCAGTTATATCTGCTTTACGCGATGGTCTCGATCGCTTACGCGGACGGAGATTATTCGGATTCCGAAAAGCAGGAGATCCGCAGAGTCCTTTCCAGGACCGACATTAACGAGGATAAGCTTCATGAGATCGAAGCCGTAGTCGCGGAGGAGGTTGTGCTTCTGGACAAGATCGATAAGGTCCTGGAAAGGGAATAAGAGCTTCTTATGATTGAAATATTGAAAACCATATTGCCGGTGGCTCTGATGCTGTTCATCGGCATCCTTGCAAGAAAGAGCAACATGCTGTCCCGGGAGGGGGTCAACGCGATGAAAAAGGTCGTGGTCAACATCACCCTCCCGGCCGTTATGCTACACGCATTTGCCTCCATGACCTGGACGATGCAGAATGTGATCGTGACGCTGCTCATGTTTCTGGTCTGTCTCGCGGCGCTTCTCCTCGGAAAGCTTTTTGCCGGGAGACTTCGCTTTCTGCCGTATCTTACCACAGGGTTTGAAGCGGGGATGCTCGGCTATGCGCTTTTTACCCTGGCCTATGGCGCCGAAAACGTATCCGGCTTTGCAACCGTGGACCTGGGGCAGGTCCTTTTCGTCTTTACGGTTTATAAGCTTTTGCTGGGAAGGGAAGGAAGCCAGAAGATTACGGGCAGACAGCTTGTGAAGGAAATGCTGACCTCCCCGGTGATCATAGCGATCGCCGCGGGCGTTCTGCTGGGAGCGACCGGCCTTTACGCGGCGATGGTTCCCTCCGGAGCCGCCGGCGTCCTGGACGCCTGCACGGACTTTGTCAGCGCCCCCACCAGCGCCATTATTCTGATCACGATCGGCTACGATCTGGAGCTTTCCCATATTCCGTGGAAAACCGTGGCGCGGGCGGTTGTGGTGCGTGTTCTGGTCATGGCCGGTCTTCGATTTGCCATCGGAGCGCTGCTTCGGCTCACCCCGGTCGGCGACCGCCTGGACCCGGCACTGAACATCATGTTCATCCTGCCGCCGCCCTATGTGCTCCCGGTCTTTGCGGATGATGAAAAGGAGCGGGGCTTTGTATCCTCGTCCCTCTCCCTGATGACGGTGATAACCATAGCCGCCTTCTTCATCCTGGTAGCCCTGCGCTGATTATATCAAAACGTAAGCTGTGCGAGACCGGCAGAGTGTTTCCCGGGTCGTAAGTCCGGGAAATACTCTGTCGGTCTCACACAGCGCAGCCTTCCATAACGCTGCACATCCCACACACCCCGGTCCGCAGGAGAAAAGTATGACGATAGAAGCCTATATGAATCCCGATTTTACCCTGCCGAAAAAACTGATATTTCTTCTGATTACTGCAGCCTGTATCTTCCTGTGTCTGCTCCTGATCCAGGGGATAGCGCGCTTAAGCGCCCGCAGCGTGAGAAAGAGCAAGCGCACCGCGGCCGTCTACCGGCGTACGGCGACCTGGACGGAGATGCTTTATGAGATGGTCATCGCCGGAACCAGCGTCATCTCCTTTGCCTGCGCCTATGTGGTTTTAAACCATGTCATTACCCTGATCGAGGAGGGCAGCATCGTCGGGGCGGCGGCGGAAGGCTTTGCAAATGCGTGGGCAAACGGGAAGGACTTTATCCTCCTTCTTCTGATCTGCCTCTCCTGCGTAATGAATACCGTTCTGGACAGGCTCCTGATCCCGCTGAAGTCGCTGGACCGGGGAAAGATCGCCTCGATCCGGATGCTCAGCATGTTCTATGTCATCATTATTCTTGTCTTTTTAAATCATATCGGGGATGAGAGCGAATACAGCCCCGTTATGATCTATTACCTGGGGCTGATGGTCGGCCGGTTTGTCTATTTTGACGCCTCATTTGCTGATTTCGTGGAGGCGATGAAGAACATGGTAAAGAACCTCCCGTTTTTGGCCATGGGACTCGGTCTTTCCGGTG
Source organism: Lachnospiraceae bacterium (assembly GCA_017450105.1). Lineage (GTDB taxonomy): Bacteria > Bacillota > Clostridia > Lachnospirales > Lachnospiraceae > RUG12461. The sequence goes on from JAFSXC010000134.1 coordinate 13,099, forward strand.
GCTTAAGCTTCCTCGGCTTCTCACTCGGCTATCTTCTGGAACGGAATTATTATATCGTGGGTCTGTTTTACACCCATCTCTTTATGCTGATCGTCGTCTTTTTCTTTCATCTGTTCAAGATCACGCGGCTTTTCGTAAAGAAGCCGCGGGCGGCGAGAGAAGCGAAGGAAAGGGAGCCCGAGATGGCGGAGGAAGAGGAAGAGACGGAGCCGGAGATCGGGGCCGGGGAGTATGAGGAAACGGAGGATTCCTGAACCGTCCCCATTGACCGGAGCTTACTCAGATAACCCTCCATAATACGCCTCCAGCCTCGGACGCGCCTTTTCGTAAGCGCCGGAGAGCGCCGGGTCGAACTGCGAGCCCATTCCTTCTTTTATGATCGTATCTGCCTTTTCAAAGCTGAAAGCATCCTTGTATACGCGCTTGCTGACAAGCGCATCGTAAACATCCGCCACAGCCATGATCCTTGCCTCAAGCGGGATCTCCTCCTTCTTTTTCCCTTCGGGATAACCGGAGCCATCCCACCTCTCGTGGTGGTAATGCGCCACGTTCTCGGCAACGAGCTTAAAGGAGTTGTCCGGGGTATGGAGCAGGATCTCATGGATGACCCGTGCGCCCTCCGCCGCGTGGTGCTTCATCTTCTCATATTCCTCATCGGTAAATCTGCCGGGCTTTCGAAGCACGGCATCGTCAACGGCGATCTTCCCGAGGTCATGCATGGGAGCCGCCTTGATCACATCACGGCAGAACGACTCGGACAGGGAAAGCTTTCCCTCCTTATTCAGCTCGTCGATCAGGATCCGGACGACCTCGCTGGTCCGCTTGATGTGGCCGCCCGTGGAATTGTCCCGGCTTTCCACCATCATCGCGAGACTCATGATCAGGTTGTCATGCATCTCAATAAGCCCCCGGGTCTTTGCTTCCACCTCTCCCTGAAGCGTCTCGTTATAGGTATCCAGAAGGTTAATGTATTTCCGGTTGGACGTATCATCGGTAAAGGTAACGATGTAGCCGCGGTTCCGGAAGCCGTCGTACAGGTAGCTGATGTTGACATTATAATACCGGGTTTCTTCCTCGTTTCCCGCCGGGTCCTTATAGGTAAATAAGAACTGGTTGCTCTCGGGATTCCGCTTAAAGCTTTCCAGAAAATGCCGGATCCTGCGCTCGCCCTTCCGGTAGCCGAATACCCTGTCTACGGTCAGGTCACCAAGCTCCGGGATCAGGTGCTGCGCCGTTTCGTTGCTCCCGAGATAGCGGAACCGGAAATCGAAGGAGATAAAGCCGATGGAGCGGTCATGAAGCATGGAAGCGATCACCGTTTCCTTGGCATTGTACAGGGTGGCGCGTCTGGCGATGATCAGGTAGATGATCTGGGCCAGCACATAGCCGAGAGGCAGGATATCGACTCCGCTGAAAAGCCTTCTCCCGAACAGATAGCAGAACACGCTGATCGCATTCGGGAAAAAGGTCAGGAAGAGAATGGTCCGGGGGATCTGTCGCTTTTTGAACAGGGAGTAAAGAATGACGGCAACCCCGGCCAGGAACAGCAGGATCACGCTTATGTAAAATACGGTGTGCATGACCCCGTAATCCTTGGTAAGATCGGGGATAAGACCATCGGAGTCAAAGGCATAGCTTCTGTAAAACAAATCGGTATAACCGATCGAAAGCACCGATGCGTAAATCGATGAGAAGAAAACAAACAGAAGCAGCCGGAGCCACCGCTTAAGCTCGATCTGGCACAGATGCAGTATCGCAAAAAACATGAATAGCTGCAGAAAAACACCGCCGATGTACATGACCTTTACCGCAGCCACGATCTCCTGGGCGTTTTCCGCAAAGCTCTGCAGAATATAACCGAAGCAGGAGATCGGAATGAGCGTAAAGATCAATGTAAAGTTCACGTCATAATGCTTATGCCAGGTATACAGATAGATCGCGGTGCAGGACAGCGCCAGCACAAAGGTGATCGTGTAAAATAATGGTGTCAATCGAAAAGCTCCTTTCGTCTTAATCGGCTATGGAGATTCGGATATCCCCGGTATCCGTTTGGATTTCGCAAATCCCGCCGGAGGTCTCTGCAGGCACATCCACATCGCCCGTATCCGTAATTGCCGTAAAGACCTTCGCGGTAAGGAGCGAGCCGGATACATCGCCGGTATCCGTTTTTACATGGATCTCGTTTGCATCGCTTTGATCAAAGACAACATCGCCGGTATCCGTTTCTGCATAGAGCGAATCGGCAAGGCAGTTTTTCAGCAGCATATCCCCGGTATCCGTTTTGATCTGTATCATGCCTGCCGTTTGCGCGGACAGCTTCAGCTCTCCGGTGGACAGCTTCAGGGCGATATTGGAAAAACGAAGGTTAGGGATTCTTATATCCCCGGTCTCTGTTTCCACGGAAAGATTTCCGTAGGTCTTTTCGGGGAGGGCGATCGTGATTTGCGGATTATCCTGGAAGAAGCCGAGCTGCCATCTTCCGGGCTTCTGCTGGTCAATGAAAAGGGTCCCTTCCTCCACATGAACGCTGTGGAGATGCTTCTCATCCTCGTAGCAAAGCACGGTACAGTCCTTGTCCCTGGCAGGAACAAACTCTATATCTTCAATATCTCCTTGTATGGAAATATCCGAAAAGTCCTCCTCGATTACATGCTCGTTTATGATATAAGACGCTACACGAAGATCCTGAAACCGAAAGTTCAGCCGCGTAAAAGCCACAATGCATAAAACCACTCCGGCGCCCAGAAGACACAGAGCCAGGATGAGCCATATCCTACGCGTTTTCATGAGCCTTCCCCTCCTTTCTCGTAAACCGCGATTTCAGCCACGTCAGGAATTTCCTCGACAGGAAAAGAACTCCCTTTGTAACCAGAATACATAAGAACACCATCAGGATCGTAAGCCCCGCCAGAAACAGGGCGGCACCGATCATAAACAGTCCTCCGGAGGGGACCCCGAGGGTAAACAGGAAGACCGCCGCGGGAAGGGAGAGAACCGCGGTAACTCCGAAAACGAGCGTAACCGCATAAACGCAGGCGGCTCCGGCCCAAAGAGCAATAACCGCGGAAAAGACAATAACGACCAGGGCCGCAAGCAGCGGGATCCAGATGGGCGAAGCGATGATCAGAAGCGCGATCTCCCAGCCCTTCAGCTTCCTTTCCGGCTTCACCCTCCCCGCCACCAGCTTATGCAGCGGGATCTCGGAGGTAACCTGCTTCGCGATCTCCTCCACGGTCCCGACCGCGGCAACCGCAGCCTCTTCGGCCATACCTTCCTCGATCCGGTCATCGATCATTTCTCCGTAAAAGGCGAGGCGTTCCTCGATATCGTCCTGGGGCAGCCGGGACAGCCGCTCTCTTAGCGCGTTCAGAAACGTTTCTTTGTTCATGCGTCGTCTCCTCTCTGGATAAATCGGTATATGGAGAGAATCTCCTGGAAATCCTTCTGGAACTCGTTGATCCGTCCCAGGCCTTTCTCGGTTATGTGGTAGTACTTTCTGAGTCTGCCGCCATGCTCCATGCTTTTTACGGTCAGCATTTCGGCAGCTTCGAGGCGCTTCAGGATGGTATACAGCGTCGATTCGGACATTTCCAGATAGGGCTTCATGTCCTTTATGATCTGGTAGCCATAGGAATCCGCATTGCGGATCGACGACAGAACGCAAACATCCAAAAGCCCGCGTTTCAACTGGATATCCATCCCATACCTCCTTTCATGGTATACATCGTAACACGAAGTATTGTTTGTGTCAACCAAATGATGAGGTTTTGGGCTGCCGTGGACAAGGAAAAGCTTGACAATTTACGAGGCTTGAAGTATGATAACGAACATTAAGAACGAGAAGCAAAGGCGCTTCGGGGATACCCGAGGTGCCTTTTTTTGTGCTTGTAAATTTCTTGAACAAACGTTTTGGAGGACAGAAAAATGACCGACCAATGGAAACGAATGAAGGAAAAAGGACTGTATGACCCGGCTTATGAGCATGACAATTGCGGCATCGGGGCCGTGATCGATGTGGAGGGGAGGGAGAGCCACCGGATCGTGGACGATGCTTTATCGATCGTCGAAAACCTCGAACACCGGGCCGGGAAGGACGCGCTCGGGGAGACCGGAGACGGTGTCGGGATCCTGACTCAGATTCCGCATGTGTTCTTTCAGAAGAAGCTGAAGGAGGAGGGCATCGACCTGCCCGATCGGCGGCAGTACGGCGTGGGTATGTTCTTTTTTCCTGCCAGGGATCTGGATCTTCGGCAGGCAAAATCCCTGTTCTCGATCATCGTAAAGAAGGCCGGTCTTTCGATCCTGTGCTGGCGGGAGGTGCCGGTCTGCCCGAAGATTCTTGGGAAGGCGGCCATAGACTGTATGCCGAGGATCTGCCAGGTCTTTATCAACCGGACGCCGGAGCTGAAGGAGGATGTGGATTTTGACCGCAGACTCTATATTATCCGCCGGGAGTTCGAGCAGTCCAGCGTCAATACCTATGTTCCTTCGCTTTCCTGCCGGACCATCGTTTATAAGGGTATGTTTCTGGTGGGGCAGCTCCGGTCCTTCTACCCGGATCTGACCGATCCGGATTATGCCTCCGCGGTCGCGATGGTGCATTCCCGATTTTCGACGAATACAAATCCCTCCTGGAACCGGGCCCATCCGAACCGCCTTCTGGTGCATAACGGAGAGATCAATACGATCCGGGGCAATGCGGACAAGATGCTGGCCCGGGAGGAAACGATGCATACGAAGGCCTTCTCGGAGGAGGACATGACGAAGGTCCTGCCGGTCATAAGCCAGAGCGGCTCGGATTCCGCGATGCTGGATAATGTGCTGGAGTTCCTTCTGATGAGCGGCCTGGATCTGGCGCTTGCGGCCATGATCATGATCCCGGAGCCCTGGGCGCACAACGAGACGCTGTCGCAGGAGGAGCGGGATTTCTACCAGTATTACGCGACGATGATGGAGCCCTGGGACGGGCCGGCGTCGATCCTGTTTTCCGATGGGGATCAGATGGGTGCGATCCTGGACAGGAATGGCCTTCGGCCCTCACGCTATGTGGTGACTGATGACGGAAGGCTGATCCTTTCCTCGGAGGTCGGGGTGCTGCCGCTTAAGGAGGAGCATATCGTGAAAAAAGAGCGGCTCCATCCGGGAAAGATTTTGCTTGTGGATATGAAGGAAAACCGGATTCTCTATGACGAAGAGGTAAAGGAACGGTACGCCAAAAAGAACCCCTATGGCGAATGGCTCGACAGCCATCTCCTTTCGCTTGCCGACTTAAGGATCCCGAACAGAAAGGTGCCGGAGCTTTCGGGGGAGTATCAGAAAAAGCTTCAGAAGGCCTTCGGCTATACCTGGGAGAATTATCACGACGGGATTTTGACCATGGCGCGGGAGGGTACGGAGCTGGTCGGCTCCATGGGCGTGGATACGCCGATCGCGGCCCTGTCCTCCCACTACCAGCCGCTGTTTTACTACTTCAAGCAGCAGTTCGCCCAGGTTACCAATCCGCCGATCGACGCCCAGCGAGAGGAGATCGTTACCTCCCGGACCGTATATGTCGGAAAGAACGGGAATCTCCTTGAGGAACGGGCGGAAAACTGCCATGTGCTGAAGGTGGAGAATCCGATCCTGTCCGACCTGGATCTTTTAAAGATCGAGGGCATGAAGCAGGAGGGCTTTTGCGTGGAACGGGTCTCGATCCTCTATTACAAGAGCACACCGATCCGGCGGGTCCTGCAGCGCCTCTTTGTGGAGGTGGACAAGGCCTATCGGAGGGGAGCAAATATCCTGATCCTGTCTGACCGCGGGGTCGACGAAAACCATGTGGCGCTTCCCTCGCTCCTTGCAGTGGCAGCCGTGCATAAGCATCTTGTGGACACAAAGAAATGCACGGCCATGTCCCTGATCCTGGAATCCGGAGAGCCCAGGGAGGTACACCATTTCGCGGCGCTGCTCGGCTACGGGGCGTCGGCTGTAAACCCCTATCTTGCCCATGCAACGATAAAGGAGCTTGTTTCGGATGAGCTTCTGGATAAGGACTATTACGCGGCAGTGGAGGATTACGACCGGGCCGTCCTGTTCGGTATCGTAAAGATCGCTTCCAAAATGGGGATATCCACGATCCAGTCCTATCAGGGCAGCCGCATCTTTGAGGCCATCGGGATCTCGGAGGAGGTCGTCGAGGAATACTTCTCCGGCACTGTGAGCCGGGTCGGCGGGATTACGCTGGAGGATATCGGAAACGCCGCGGACGAACAGCACAGCCGTGCCTTTGACCCGCTCGGTCTGTCCACGAATCTGGAGCTCACCGCTTACGGGCGGCATAAGGAGCGGAGCCAGGGAGAAAACCACCGCTACAATCCGCGGACCATCCACGCCCTGCAGACCGCCACGCGCGAGGGCAGCTATGAGAAATTCAAGGATTATACAAAGCTCGTCAATGCCGAGGAAACCGGGTATCTCCGGTCGCTCCTGGATTTCAATTTCCCGAAGGAGGGGATCCCTCTGGAGGAGGTGGAGGAGGAAAGCTCGATCGTACAGCGCTTCAAGACCGGCGCGATGAGCTATGGCTCGATCTCGGAGGAAGCGCATGAAACGCTGGCGCTGGCCATGAATCACCTTCACGGCAGGTCCAACAGCGGCGAGGGCGGAGAGAGCGATGAGCGTCTGGAATCGGCCGGAACTGAGAAGGACAGAAGCTCTGCGATCAAGCAGGTGGCGAGCGCAAGGTTCGGGGTTACGAGCCGGTACCTTGTGAGCGCGAAGGAGATCCAGATCAAGATGGCCCAGGGCGCGAAGCCCGGTGAGGGAGGCCACCTCCCCGCAAAGAAGGTCTATCCCTGGATCGCGAAGACCCGTCATGTGGCGCCCGGCGTTTCCCTGATCTCCCCGCCGCCCCATCACGATATCTATTCGATCGAGGATCTGGCGCAGTTGATCTACGATCTGAAGAACGCAAATAAGAATGCAAGGATCTCGGTGAAGCTCGTAAGCGAGGCCGGGGTAGGGACCGTGGCGGCCGGGGTGGCCAAGGCGGGAGCCGGCGTTATCCTGATCTCGGGCTACGACGGAGGAACCGGTGCGGCTCCGCTTTCCTCGATCCACAACGCGGGTCTGCCCTGGGAGCTGGGTCTAGCGGAAACCCATCAGACCCTGATCGCAAACGGCCTCAGAAACCAGGTCGTGATCGAGACCGACGGGAAGCTGATGAGCGGCCGGGATGTGGCCATCGCGGCGATCCTCGGCGCGGAGGAATTCGGGTTTGCGACGGCGCCTCTGATCACGATGGGCTGCGTGATGATGCGGGCCTGCCAGAACGATACCTGCCCGATGGGAGTGGCCACGCAGGATCCCGCGCTGCGGAAGCGCTTTGCCGGTAAGCCGGAGTATGTGGAAAATTTCATGCTCTTTATCGCGAGGGAATTGAGAGAGCTGATGGCCTCCCTCGGCGTCCGGAGCGTAAGCGAGCTGTGCGGACGGACCGACCTTCTGAAGGTGAAGGAGGGACAAAACCCGGCGGAAAGGAAGCTCGACCTGTCCCGGATCCTTCTGGATATGTCAAAGACAGAACGTGACCGGGCCGTCTTTTCACCGGAGCATGCCTATGATTTTAAGCTTCAAAATACGAAGGACGAACAGGAGCTGCTTTCGAATGAGGCGGTAAAGGGGGCGCTCGACAAAGGAACAAGGGCAGAGCTTTCCGTTTCGGTCAAAAATACGGACAGAACCTTCGGAACGCTCCTCGGGGCCGAGATCACAAGGCATTGTCCCGACGGTCTCCCCGAGGATACGATCACGGTGGAGGCAAGGGGCTCAGGCGGTCAGAGTTTCGGCGCCTTCCTCCCGAAGGGCCTTACGATCCGGCTTACCGGAGACAGCAACGATTATTTCGGAAAGGGCTTATCCGGCGGGAAGCTGATCCTTAAATCCCCAAAGGAAGCAAAATACGACCCCTCCGAGAATATTCTGGTCGGGAACGTGGCGCTCTATGGGGCCACCTCGGGAGAGGCCTATATCGCGCGCATGGCCGGAGAACGGTTCGCAATCCGCAATTCCGGCGCGGTCGCCGTGGCGGAGGGCGTCGGGGAGCACGGTCTGGAATACATGACCGGGGGCTGCGTTGTGATCCTGGGACCGACGGGGAAGAACTTCGCGGCCGGAATGAGCGGCGGGGTGGCCTATGTTCTGGATGAGGAAAACCGGCTCTACCGGAATCTGAACAGGCAGATGGTGACGATGGAAAACCTGGAGCACAAAAACGACCTGGAGGAGCTGAAGGAGATCCTGCGATCCCATGTAAAATGGACCGGATCGAAGAAGGCGCAGTGGATACTCGATTCCTTTGAGGAATATGCCCCGCGCTTTAAAAAGGTCATCCCCGTGGGATACAAACGG
>JAFSXC010000135.1 GCA_017450105.1 Lachnospiraceae bacterium
AAGTGCGGCTCGACCCATCTGACCCAGGACCCGGATACGCTGGATACCTGGTTCTCCTCGGCGCTCTGGCCCTTCTCTACGCTGGGGTGGCCCTCGGAAACGGATTCGCTGAAAAAGTTCTATCCGAATGATGTGCTGGTGACCGGATACGATATTATCTTCTTCTGGGTGATCCGCATGATCTTTTCCGGGTATGAGCACATGGGGAAGGCGCCGTTCCATACGGTCCTGTTCCATGGGCTGGTCCGTGATTCCCTGGGACGGAAGATGAGCAAGTCCCTCGGAAACGGGATCGACCCGCTGGAGGTGATCGATAAATACGGGGCGGATGCGCTTCGCCTGACCCTGATTACGGGCAACGCTCCCGGAAACGATATGCGCTTTTACTGGGAGAGAGTCGAGGCCTCCCGGAACTTTGCGAATAAGGTCTGGAACGCTTCGCGGTTTATCCTGATGAACCTCGACGGGTTTGAGGTAACGGAGCCGGCGGAGGGCGATCTTACGGCTCCGGATAAGTGGATCCTCTCGCTCTTAAACCGCCTGATCAAAGACGTGACCGAGAACATGGAAAAATACGAGCTCGGGATCGCGGTGCAGAAGGTGGTGGACTTTATCTGGGAGGAGTTCTGCGACTGGTATATCGAGATCGTAAAGGAGCGGACGTCGCCGGCCGGGAAGGAAGCGGATAAGACGAATGCGAATGCGGCGCTCTGGACGCTTCGGACGGTCCTAAGCACAGCCTTAAAGCTTTTGCATCCCTATATGCCGTTTATTACCGAGGAGATCTATACGACCTTAAATCCCGGGGAAGAGACGATCATGACCGCGGCGTGGCCGGTGTATGACGAAACGAAGGACTGCCCTGCGGAGGAAGCGGTCTTAAACCACGGAAAGGACCTGGTGCGCGCGGTAAGAAATCTTCGGAACGAGCGCGATGTGCCGCCAAAGAAGAAGTCGCATATCTTCGTGGTGTCGGAGAAGGAGGAGGTACGGCAGCAGTTCCTTCTGGCCGTGGACTCGATCCAGCGCCTTGCCTTTGCGACCAGCATTACAGTACAGTCCGATAAAACGGACATCACGGAATCGGCTGTGTCGCTGGTGATCGAGGACGCGGTGCTGTATATTCCGATGGAGGAGCTCGTTGACAGAGAACAGGAAAAGGAACGGCTCTTAAAGGAAAAGGAACGGCTCTTAAAGGAGCTCGCCCGGTCGAACGGGATGCTTAAAAACGAGAAGTTCCTTTCCAAGGCCCCGGCGGAAAAGATCGAGGAGGAGAAGGCGAAGCTGAAAAAGTATGAGGACATGCTTTCCAAGGTGGAGGCGGGACTTAAGAGTTTTTGACGGATATTTATAAATATAATTTTTACACAGGAGGGTTCCAAATGAAGACAAAGCTTTTTGGGAAGAAACTGGCGGCTCTGTTTCTGGCTGCCTCGATGGCTGTGCCGGGCGCCCTGACCGTCCCGACGGGAGTGATGGCGGAGGAAGCAGTGAAGGAAGCTGCGGAGGAGGGAAGCAACCTTTCCTGGTTGCTTCATAATCTCGAGCAATACCAGGAGAATGGCGCCTCTGAAGGCGGACATGACCTTCCGGTAACCAATGTCGAGAAGGTGACCGGGATCGAACCCAGTATGCCGGCCGAGGGAGATGTGAATACTCTGGTCGTTCTGATCGAGTTCCCGGACAATAAGTTTGACCCGAAATTTAAAGAAGAGCTGAAGGAAAATATCTTTAAGGATGTGACCGAGTCCGATCCCGAGGATCCGAATTATCCGAAGGACAGCTTACGGGCTTACTACCAGAGGTCTTCCTTCGGAAAGCTGAATATCGACGGAGAGTTCATCGATTACCAGGCAGAGCATGAACGCTCCTGGTACGAAGAAGCTGCCATGGAGACCGATAAAACGCCGGAAGCGCTCTGGCAGGAGGCTCTGGATAACTGGGCGGATCAGATCATAAGCGAACGGCCGGATACGCCGGAAACGGACCGGGAATACTTAAACAACTATCTTTCCCGGTTTGACCAAAACGACGATCTGGAAATTGACGGATGCTATCTTGCCTGCGCCGGAGGAAACGGGGGCTGGGGTACCGTATGGTGGGGCTACCGTACGAATGGAACCTCGGTGAAGATCGGGGATTACAGCCTGAATCACATCATCCAGGTCGTGGATTGCCTCTCGGAGCCGGGTGTCGCGGGGCAGGATGATCTGGCAGACTACATCGAAACCTTCATTCATGAGACCGGCCACCAGCTTGGCCTTTCCGACTATTATTCCTATGGGGATATGGGCGTTGAAAAGATGGAAGGCTTTTCCATGATGGGCATGAATAACGGCGACCAGGACGGCTTTGCGAAGATGCTTCTCGGATGGCTGCCGAAGGAGAGCGTACAGTTTGTCTATGAGGACAGTACCGTAGAGCTTCGGCCCTATGCCTCCACCGGAGACATCGCCGTGATCCTGCCGAAGGAGGAATATGAGGAAAACGGGATCTATTCCCAGTTTATCCTCGCGGAATACTATAAGGATGAGCTGAACGATAATATAACCACCTACCGAGGGAAAGGAGATTCCAGAGAAATCATCCCGTATGATAAGAGCGACGGCCTGCGGTTTTATCATGTCTATGCGAGACTGAACGAGGATGAAACCGAATTTCTCGCCTCGAACGAGGAGGATGATAGGATCCCGCTGATCGCGGATTACGTGAATCCGGAGGATACGGCGCCGGAGGGCCTTGAGTCTCTCGGCTTTTACCGGAAGGGGGCAGAGCTTACCCCGATGACCGACCCTTCTACCTTCTTCTATGTGGACTATATGGGCGCCGGGTATCTGTGTGATGCCCTGAATGAGGACTCCGGTATCTCCATTACCGGGATCACGGATACTACAGAGGAAGGAACCCTGTGCTTTGATGTGGATTTCTCTGAAAAGGCGGAGGGCCCGATGCTTAAGGAGGTATACCTTGCCTTAAACGCAGAGGGGGAGGAGGTCCTGAGGGCCATCTTTGACCAGCCGGTCAACATCGGCTCGGGGAAGGCAGCCGTTTATGACTATGATGCGAAGACGGACTCCTACGATCAGGAAGAGCCGTGGAGCTATGAATGTACTATGAGTATGCCCTCCCTGTATACGAAGCATACAAATTATGTGGAGATCGGGCTGGACTCCATAAGGTATACCAGGGGGGTCCTGGTACTTCCGAGGGCTGCGGTTATTTCGAGCAAGGGCATTGCCAATCCGGCACAGACCTTTGTGATCACGAGC
>JAFSXC010000136.1 GCA_017450105.1 Lachnospiraceae bacterium
CTGGCTTTATCGTCAGTAGCCTTTTGGTCGTTATAGTAAATGTGAAGATATATGCGGCGTTTTTCACTGATAACTTCACCGCTACGAGGCTTTTCCTCAGTGTAGTCCCATTCCTCTGTGAATGACTGCACGTATAACTTCAGCTCCGAGTTGTAGTTGAACCGGGTACAGAAATCGTCTCGCACCCTGGCGAGGGGCTCTTTACGATATTCAAGGACATCTTTGAATTTATATCTGTGGAGCAAAAAAGTCAAGTTCTCAGGCAGACAAAAACACTGTATTTTAGGGCATTTGAAGGTTTTATATCTAATTCATAGGTATAAAACTTCGGGAGCGCAGGTTCCAAGCTCGTCAATTATCCTGCTCGTATTAAAATCATAATCAAATACTGACTGAAGCCCGGCATTACCATCAAAATTAAAGTAAGCCATCTCCTCAAATTCCGCCTCGCCGAAATGCCTGATCAGATATGTCTTGCCGCATTGACGGACTCCGATGACAAGCAGCGGTTTTCTCTTGCTTTTCTCCTTATCCTTCCATGCCTCAAACTGCTCCAGTGCCAGTCTTTCCATCATTCTTGATACCCCCGAAAAAACTCTGTACGATGATACGACAGCATTTTTGGGACAAATATTCAAGATTTGACCGCTTTTTTTGGACGAATATTCGAGATGCAGCTGCTTTTTTTGGACGAATAATGTGGTGCGGTATAAGGAGCTCAGTTATTTTACGATCACCGTGATCGCTTCCACGGCAGATGCATAGCCGCCGGCTGCCTCGACCGAAACTGTAAAATGATAGGTTCCTTTCGGAGTCTTCTTTTTTACGGTCACGGTTCCGTCTGCGGAAACCTTTATGTATTTCTTTGCTTTCCCCTGATACTCGGAGACGGAAACTGCTCCGTCTCCGGATTCCTGAATAACAGAGAAGGTTTTCTTTGTTTTCTTCAGGGCTTTCTTCTTAAAGCTCATTTCGGTATTTTGGAACACAACGGCTTTTTCCGTAATTTCTTCTGAGGCTCCGCTCTCATCCGTTTCCGTAACAGAACCGATATTACCGCTTGTATACGCTTTTTCACCAACATACAGTGTGTGACCGTTATAATTGATCTTACCGCTGCCGTTCAGAGAGGTTACATAAGAGTCCCCGGTCAGCGTCCACTGGCTGCCGCTTTCGATCGTTACGTCAAGGGCTCCGATGGAATCGGAAACTACTTCGCCCTTCGCGTTTGTGATCTCTCCGGAGGAATAACCGGTCCATACGCTGCTGCCGGATAGTGTCATGGCAAGGGTTGAATCACTTCCCACCAATACTGCGCCCGTAAGGACCTGATCCTTTGCGTTCAGCTCCGCGGCGTTCGTCCCTGTGCTTTCCGACCATCCGTCATCACAGACCGAGATCAATGCGCCTTCTTCTGAATTGGAGATATCCACGCCCTCCAGCGTGATCACGGCGCTGGTATTCGTTACATGGAAGGTATCGCCGCTTTTACTTGTCAGAGAACCGCCGGACATGGAAAAGGAAGAGGTCCCATCACTCGCATCCCCCGACATGGACTGATAGATCATGATCGTGTCATAAAAGGTTGCCTTGCCGTTCGTCTTCGTATTGTTCGCATACAGATCACAGTCCTTGAGCTCGATCGAACCGGTTCCTTCAATGCAGACGCCCTCGGAAAGGTTGGAAACCAGCGCAGCATTACTGACCTTCACATCGGCTGTCGAGTAGATCGCGGGCGAACCCAGGCCGTTGGAGGTATAGGTGCCTCCGTCAACCGTTACCCAGCCGCCGCCGCGGTCTGTACGGATCGGGGCAGAGGAGCCGCCGGAGGTCTCAATTGTCAGATTTGAAGCGTTCGTAGTCCCGCCATAGGTCGTCATGATCCCGCCGCTGCCGTTTCCGGAAGTTTTGATCGTCATATCGCTGACGTTCACCGTGGTGCCGTCACCGACAGCATTTGTCTTTCCCGAGTTTGCACCATAGGAGAAAACCGCGTTGGCGCCTGCCGCATCCGTCGTGATCGTTCCGCCGGAAAGATTTAAAGTCGCACCGCCTTTTGCCATAACAGCCGAATTGATCCCGTAGAAGCTGTAGGTATCGGAGGCGCTTTCTCCTCCGCTTTTCGTAACAACCGCATTGTTAAGCGTAACGGTTTTGTCGGTATCGACCAGCACCGCGTTTTCATCTGCCTGAGTGGAAGCATAATTCTTTCCTGTTTCCTCTGTCTCTGTTGTAATGGTTGTTGCTCCCGTCCAGGAAACGTCTGACGAGGAGCCGCCCCCGGGACCGCCGCCTTCTCCGCCGGGCATATCCGGCGGCGCTGCTAACGTTGTTGCCGAAAAGGCAAAGGTTAATATCGTTGCAAGTGATAATGCCGTGATCATTTTTCTGTTTTTCATAATGCCCTCCCTGGTAATTTTCTTTTCTATGGTATTGTATTCCCTCACAGGCTTCTGAAAATTGGGGGGGGAAAATGGAAAAAGAAGGATCCGCAAGTTTCGTTCCTGTTTCCGAAAAGAGCTCCGGAAAAATGAAAACACTTGTATCTCTATATCCAGCGGCCCATGCGCCTTGAATATCCGACACAAAAAGACACCGCCCGGTTTCTTGGGCGGTGTCTTCCGTCTTCAAAATATTTTCGTTTTCCTTAATCCAGCCGGAAGAAGGAGATTGCTTCATTCATGTCTACGTTGATGTTCCGCATTTCCGCGGTGGATTCCTGGGTGTCCTCGCATGCCTGTGTAACCGTCTGGCTGGAAGCCGCCACTTCCTCAGCGGAAGCACCGAGCTCTTCCGAGATGGCACCGAGGTCGGAGGTCGCGTTTGTAAGCTCCGTCTTGATCCGGTCAAGCGTTCCGGCCATCTGGCGAATGGTCTCGATCTCATTCATAGATGCCTCGACGGAATCGGAAAGCGAATTGAATTCCTCCTGCGCGCTCTCGATGTCGCTCTGTTCCTTCGTGATCACTTCAAACACACGGTTCGAGATCTCCACGGTTCCTTTGGAAAGCGAGATAATATTTTCAATGATCTGCTTGATCTCCTTCGCCGATTCCGCGGAAGAATCCGCAAGGCTCCGGATCTCATCCGCCACAAACGCAAACCCACGGCCCGCTTCTCCCGCGCGCGCCGCTTCGATCGAGGCGTTCAGCGACAGCAGGTTCGTCTGCGCCGCAATGGATTCGATGGCCTGAACCGCCGAACCGATATTCTCGATCGCCAGATTGGTCTCGCCGATCTTGCTGTTGATCTCCTCCATGGCCTTGACGGACTCGTTCGCACCCTCGTAGACCAGCTTCATGCGGTTTGTCGTTTCGCCGTTGATATTCTTGATCGTCTGCGATTCCTCGAACAGATTTTCCACGTTGGTATTCAACTGTTCGATGCTTTCCCCGAGATCCACAGCCTTCTCCGCCATGTTCTGGGCATTCATCGCAACGCTCTGAGAAGTCTCTGCCACCTCATTCACGGCCGTATTGATCTGGGAGATCGATTCTACGTTATTTCCGGTCTTATCGTCCACGCTGATGATGGAGCGGTCGAGCTTGTTCGCCGCATCCCTGACGGTCTGCATGGAGCCGCGGAGCGCATCCCTAAGCGTATAGAAAGAATTCAGGATAGTGAGTGTCTCTCTGATATGCGAGCTCGTATCGCATTCCACGGTCACATCGCCGGTACTGAGTACATCCAGCGATTTGGAGATCCTGACAAGCGGGACCGAGATCACACGCTCCACGAGAAGAGCGATCACCGTGAACACCGCGACAGCAATGATGCAGATCAGGATCGTCAGCGTCCGGATATGAGAGACCGCGGAAAGAACGTCCTTTTCGTCCGCTGTCAGTACGGCAATGTAATAGCTGTTATTCCCGATATAAAAGCCGGCGTATTTATTCGCGCCCTTATATTTATATTCCAAAACGCCCGGATCCGGCTTATTCCCTGCCTCCAGCTGTGCGACAAGCGATTTCACCGCATCATTCTCCACGGGATTCCCGATCTTGGACTCATCCGGATGGTACAGCATCATCCCCTGCGGATCTACAAAATAGGCATAAGCCGTGCTGAGGTTCATTCCGGATACATCCGCTATGGACTCGGCGATACTCTGAACATAGAAGCCGCCGCCGACAAAGCCTATGGGTGCCCCTTCGAGCATGACAGGCGCGTAGACCGACATGATGATGTTGCCGGACGCGGGGCTGGTCATGATCCCGGTATTAAATACGCCCTCCGGTGCACCGAGAATGGAATTCTGCAGGGCCGTAAGCTTATCCCCTTCGCGTAGGACCATGCCGATCGCCGGTTCGTTCGGGTGTGTCATCACCTGCGAATTCCAGTCGGCAAGGTAAATTCCCTCCCAGCCGCTTAAGCTTCCGAAATAATCCAGCGTATACTGCTGCGCCGCCGCGAGCTTTTCGGGATCCTCGGGTGCCAAAAGCGCTTCCTTCAGAACCGGCGCATTCGCGAAGCCCTTAAGCTCCTCCTGGTTTTTGTTTACTATGCTGTCGAAGGAAGTGCCTATGCCTCTGATCACCTGAACAAAGGAATCATGAGTCGTGGACTTGATCTCAGAGCTGCTCTTTGAGATCGTCACGATCCCGATCGCAAGCGAGGCCGAGATCAGAGGAATCAACGCGAACATGATAAGCGTCGCCCGCATGTTGAGCTTTGCTTTGCCGCCCCGGTTTGCATTGCTCCTGTCAGTACCTGCTTTGTTTTCAGCCTTACTCATATCCTGCCTCCTCAATTAATATAATGTTATGTCTATTCTACTACATAATTAATTAAAAACAAATAAAACTTTTTTGCAGGGCACAAGAAAAATGCCAATTATCGTTACTGTTCACACCCACTGTCAGCAGCTTAAGCAAATTTACGCATTGGCGGCGCTTTGGTAAGCCATTTCCCAGACTTAAGTGCGCGGGGCCCCGCGAAAAATAAGTCCTCCCGGAAAAGCAACGGTCCCCCCGTGCTCGTTCCGGGGCCCTCTTACTCGCGTTATGAGGAAGTATATGGGCTTAAGTTACTGGCATTGGGAGTGAACAGTAACTGGAGATCCCCCGAAGCTGATAGGCCATGGGGATTTTTATTGAAAAGAACCGCCGGGCGTGATATGATAGGGATTGGTTACAACAACTAATCTAAAATAAGGATGGAGGGCAAGAAATGTTAGTATCAGCAACAGAAATGTTGAAGAAGGCGAAGGAAGGCCATTATGCAGTCGGCCAGATCAACATCAACAACCTGGAGTGGACCAAGGCTGTGCTCCAGACAGCGCAGGAGCTGAATTCTCCGGTGATCCTTGGTGTATCTGAGGGCGCTGGAAAATACATGGGCGGATTTAAGACCGTGCAGGATATGGTAGCGGCTCTGGATGAAGAGATGAAGATTACCGTTCCGGTGGCGACCCATCTGGATCACGGAACCTACGAAGGCTGCTACAAGTGCATCAAGGCCGGCTTTACCTCCATTATGTTTGACGGCTCCCATTATCCGATCGATGAAAACATCGCAAAGACCACGGAGCTTGTACATGTGGCGCATCAGCTCGGGCTTTCCATCGAAGCCGAGGTCGGTGCCATCGGCGGCGAGGAAGACGGCGTGATCGGACGCGGCGAGTGCGCGGATCCCGACGAATGCAAGCAGATCGCGGATCTCGGCGTGGATATGCTGGCTGCCGGTATCGGAAACATCCACGGAAAATATCCGGCGGACTGGGAAGGCCTTTCCTTTGAGACTCTGGATGCGATCCAGCAGAAGACCGGCATTATGCCTCTCGTTCTTCATGGCGGCTCCGGTATCCCGAACGAAATGGTAAAGAAGGCTATTACCCTCGGCGTATCCAAGGTAAACGTAAATACCGAATGCCAGCTCGCTTTCGCGGATGCTGTCCGGAAGTATATTGAAGCCGGAAAGGATCTCGAAGGCAAGGGCTTTGATCCGAGAAAGCTCCTCGCTCCCGGCGTGGAAGCCATCAAGGCGACCGTAAAGGAGAAATTCGAGCTCTTCGGCTCCGTAGGAAAGGCTTGAGAACGGGAATTCTTAAGGGCGTTCCGCAAACGTGGAACGCTCTTTTTCATGAAAGGCAGGAAAGGGAAAAAGAGAATGGAAAACATATCGGAACTGTTCGGCGCCAACGTTTTTAATGATGCGATCATGCAGGAGCGGCTGCCGAAGAAGGTGTATCATAAGCTCAAGGAGGTAATTGAGGAGGGGAAGGAGCTGGATCTGGAAACGGCAGACGTTATCGCCCATGAGATGAAGGAGTGGGCCATCGAAAAGGGCGCCACCCACTACACCCACTGGTTCCAGCCTCTGACCGGCGTGACCGCGGAGAAGCACGATTCCTTTATCTCCTCCCCTCTCCCCAGCGGGAAGGCGCTGATGAGCTTTTCCGGCAAGGAGCTCATCAAGGGTGAGCCGGACGCCTCCTCCTTTCCCTCCGGCGGGCTTCGCGCCACCTTTGAGGCCCGGGGCTACACCGCCTGGGACTGTACCTCTCCGGCCTTTGTGCGTGAGGATGAGGCAGGCGCTACGCTTTGCATCCCCACGGCCTTCTGCTCCTATACCGGCGAGGCGCTCGACCAGAAAACGCCGCTGCTGCGGTCCATGCAGGCCTTGAACGAGCAGGCGCTGCGGCTTCTTCGTCTCTTCGGAAATACCACGTCAAAGCGGGTTACTCCCTCCGTTGGTGCGGAGCAGGAATACTTTCTGATTGACCGGGAAAAATACTTAAAGCGGAAGGACCTGATCTTTACCGGACGGACGCTGTTCGGTGCGATGCCGCCGAAGGGTCAGGAAATGGACGATCATTACTTCGGTACGATCCGCGCCCGGATCGGCGCCTATATGCAGGATGTGAACCGGGAGCTCTGGAAGATGGGCGTGCCTGCAAAGACCCAGCATAACGAGGTCGCGCCGGCCCAGCACGAGCTTGCCCTGATCTATTCCGAGGCCAATGTGGCGGTGGATCACAACCACATGGTCATGATGGTCTTAAAGCGGGTCGCGACCCGTCACAACCTGCGCTGCCTTCTGCATGAAAAGCCCTTCGCGGGCGTAAACGGCTCCGGCAAGCACGACAACTGGTCCCTCCTATCCGACGACGGGATCAATCTCCTGGATCCCGGGAAGAAGCCTCATGAGAACATGCTGTTTCTTCTGGTGCTGACCTGTATTCTGAAGGCCGTGGATCTGCATGCGGATCTTTTGCGGGCCTCCGCCGCCGATGTGGGAAAT
The DNA here is from genome assembly GCA_017450105.1 of Lachnospiraceae bacterium. GTDB lineage: Bacteria > Bacillota > Clostridia > Lachnospirales > Lachnospiraceae > RUG12461. The sequence continues at coordinate 7,243 of JAFSXC010000136.1, forward strand.
GACCACCGGCTCGGGGCCGATGAAGCGCCGCCGGCCATCCTCTCCGTCTTTCTCGGGGAGCAGCTTGAGGACGTTCTGAACCAGTTTATCAATACCGGAGAAGCCACCCACTCCATCGAGCGGGAGCGGCTCGAAACCGGCGTGAAGACGATCCCCGACTTTATGAAGGACGCGACGGACCGGAACCGTACCTCGCCCTTTGCCTTTACCGGAAACAAATTCGAATTCCGTATGGTGGGCTCCAAGGATTCCATTGCCCAGCCGAATATCGTTTTGAATACGATCGTTGCCGAGGCGTTTGCGGATGCCTGCGACGTGCTCGAAAAGGCCGAGGACTTTGACAGCGCCCTGAACGCTCTGATCAAGAAGCAGGCCGCCGAGCATCAGCGGATCATCTTCAACGGAAACGGGTATTCGGAGGAATGGGTAAAGGAGGCCGAGCGCCGCGGGCTTCCCAACATCCGCTCGATGGTCGAGGCCATTTTTGCATATACGCGGGAGGAAAACGTAGAGGTCTTTGAGCGGTTCAAGGTCTTTACCAAAACCGAGCTGATCTCCCGTTCGGAGATCCTGTTTGAGACCTATGCCAAGGCGGTCAATATCGAGGCCAAGGCCATGATCGATATCGCGGGCAAGCAGATCATTCCGGCTGTCATAAAGGCCACAACCTGCCTCGCGAAATCCATTAACGAGGTCAAGGCCGCCGGCGGCACCGATGTATCCGTACAGGCGGAGCTTCTGGACGAGACCTCGGATCTGCTGTCGGATACGAAGATGGCTCTGTCGAAGCTCATTGATCTGGATGAAAAAGCCGGCTCGATGGAGCCCGGAGAAGCCCAGGCCTTCTTCTATCACGACGAGGTCATGCCGGCAATGGAGGAATTAAGGAGCCCTGTGGACCGGCTGGAGATGATCGTGGATAAGGATCTTTGGCCTATGCCTTCCTATGGGGATCTTATCTTTGAGGTATAAGCTGTTTTAAGGAGGTGTCAAGGGGGTGCCGGGGGGTGTTAGGGGTATGTCATGGATTACCCATGACATACCCCTA
>JAFSXC010000137.1 GCA_017450105.1 Lachnospiraceae bacterium
ACCCGGCCACTTTCCGTGTTACTGTTCACACCTCAATATCATTAACTTAAGCCCAAAACCTTCCTCATAACGCGAGTAAGAGGGCCCCGGACCGAGCACGGGGGAACCGATGCTTTTCCGGGAGGACTTATTTTTCGCGGGGCCTTTGCGCACTTAAGTCCGGGAGATGGCTTGCGGGAGCGACGCCACTATGTATATTTGCTTAAGTTAATGACATTGGGGTTTGAACAGTAACCTTTCCGTACACAAAGAAAAGACCGGGCAGAGAACAAGTCCTCTGCCTGGTCACTTTCTGCCTCAGCGCAGACATCGGATCGCGTTCAAAACCGCGATGATCATAACCCCGACATCCGCAAAGATGGCCCACCACATCCCGGCGATCCCGAGCGCCCCGAGAACCAGGAAAACCACCTTCGCACCGATGGCAAATATGATATTTTCATAAACGATCCGCATCGTCTTCCGCGCGATTCTGACCGCCTGCGGGATCCGTTTCGGCGAGTCATCCATCAGGACCACATCCGCCGCCTCGATCGCCGCATCCGACCCGAAGGCCCCCATCGCGATCCCCGTATCCGAGCGCATCAAAACCGGCGCATCGTTGATCCCGTCTCCGACAAAAGCAAGGGTCCTGTTGCTCTCCGAGCCAAGGAGCGCTTCCACCTTTGCGACTTTGTCCTCCGGCAGAAGGGAACTGTAATAATCATCGATCCCCGCCTGCTTTGCAATGTAGGCCGCCGCCCTCTCATTGTCTCCGGTCAGCATAACGGTCCGTGCTATGCCGATCTTTTTACACTCCGCAAGGGCCTCCGCCGTATCCTCCTTCAGCGTATCGGAAATCACAATGCAGCCGAGATAGACCCCGTCCCGCGCCACATGTACATAAGTCCCGGGAAGATCGGTATCCAGCGGCGGCTTCGCATTTACCAGCTCCATCAGCTTCTCGTTTCCGGCCGCGATCCGTTTCCCGTCCACCAGAGCGATGATCCCGTGGCCGCTCGTCTCCTCCACGCCCCGGATCTTCTTTTCATCGATCTCCTTTCCATAGGCCTTCCGGATACTGCGGGCAATCGGATGGTTGCTGTAGCATTCCGCGTAAGAGGCCGCGTAAAGAAGCTCCTCCTTGGTAATTCCTTCTGCGGTCAATACCTCCGTGACCGAAAAAGCGCCCTTGGTCAAGGTCCCGGTCTTGTCAAACACGATCGTGCGCGTTTTCGCCAGCACCTCCATATGGCTTCCGCCCTTGATCAGAATCCCCTTCGCGGAAGCTCCGCCGATCCCGCCGAAGAAGCTTAACGGAATCGAGATTACCAGGGCGCAGGGACAGCTTATCACGAGGAAGGTACAGGCTCTTGTGATCCAGACGATCCAATCCGGCGGCAGCGAAACGATGAGCCGGACCAGCGGGACCCCCACCGCCAGAGCAAGAGCCAGAAGGCACACCACCGGCGTATAGATATGGGCAAACTTCGTAATAAAGTTCTCCGTTTTTGCCTTTTTCATGCTGGAATTTTCCACCAGCTCCAGGATCCGGCTCACCGTCGAATCCTCAAATTCCTTCGTTGTACGGATCTTTAAGACCCCGTCCAGATTGACACAGCCGCTGATGCAGGTATCCCCCTGCCGCACGTCCCGGGGAATACTCTCCCCGGTCAAAGCACTCGTATCGAGAGACCCCTCGCCCTCTTCCACAACGCCGTCGATCGGAATCTTCTCTCCCGCCTTCACAAGGATCAGCGATCCCGTCGGAACCTCCTCCGGATCCGTCTCCTCAAAGGTTCCGTCCTTCCAGACGTTCGCGTATTCCGGCCGGATATCCATCAGCGCGGCAATATTCTTGCGGCTCTTCGTCGCCGCCACGCTCTGGAACAGCTCCCCGACCTGATAAAACAGCATAACGCAGACGCTCTCCAGATTCTCCTTCATCGCAATAGCCGCCACGGTAGCCACGGTCATCAGAAAGTTCTCGTCAAAAACCTGTCCGTGGATGATCCCGATTCCCGCCTTTTTCAGGACATCGAAGCCCACAAGGAAATAGGGAATAAGAAGCAGCCAGTGCATCACCTTTTCCGGTATCCCGAGAAACCGCTCCATAAGCTCCAGCACCACGATCAGCAATGCTGCCACGATAATTTTTATCAGGGCAATTTTCTGTTTTTTATTCATAGGAAGATCTCACAATCCGATTCCACCTTTTTGCAGGCCTTAAGTACACGCCCCATGATCTCGGAATCATCCGCTCCGTCCTCAAACTCCACCCGCATCTTCTGGGTCATAAAGGAAACCGTACACTCCGAAACTCCCTCCACCTTCTTCGCCGCGTCCTCCATCTTCTGTGCGCAGTTCGCGCAGTCCACCTCGATCTTGTAGGTCTTTTTCATTTTCCTGTCCTCCTCTGTAAACGCCAGTTTCTATCTGACTTAATCCGGGCGGATTCGAATACCGTAAGCGGCCAAAGAACGCCCGCTGACGCTATTTTGCTCCCTGCCTATTCGTTGATATGCTCCAAACCGATGTTCAGAATATCCTCTACATGGTCATCCGCCAGAGAATAGAAGATACTCTTTCCTTCCCGCCTTGTCTTTACCAGCCGGCTCTGCCGCAGGATCGTAAGATGGTGGCTCACTGCGGACTGCGTCATCCCGAGCTCCTCCGTCAGATCCCCGACGCACTCCTCCTTTGTGGACAAAGCCATAAGGATAAGAAGCCTCGTCCGGTCCCCGAAAACCCGGAAAACCTCCGCCATATCCCCGATCATCTCCTCGTCCGATCCATACCTCTCATTTCTTTCGTAACTCATTTTCTCTCCTGTTCGAATGTTTCACCTTCAATATATGAACATTTAATCATATATTCATTCATTTGTCAATACTTTATTGTGTCACGGAACAATCTCTCTGACACACCTTTGATGCAGTTGGCTTTCCGGACGGAGCGAAAGGGTGCGGCCAGAGGCGAAATGATCACAACGGCCGGTGCCAGCAAATTTATGCTCCGCCAAATGTAAGCATAAACGATAATACCGATTTCCGTCCGCGAAGCCATAAACAAGGAAAAACTGCCACCCAAAATCGGAATGGCAGTTTTTTTGAAATTATAATCATGTAATAACGGAATCGTTTTTCTACAGCAGATCCTGGAATCCCGGAACCCATAAATGTCTCGGAATACCATCCACCATGATCGGCGCCACATCGCCCTGGATCAGCGGCCGCACATAGGTAATAAATTCGCCGGTAACATAAGTTCCGTCCTTTGTGATCCACTCTCTCGGTACAAGACGCACATCATTTGCGATCTTATGTACATCCTTCACCTCGGTTCCAGCCTGGTACGGATCATCGGAGGTACGTGTGATAACGACCATCTTTCCGGAATCGCCCTCATCCGCCGCCTTCATAGCCGCCCCGCCAACCTCAAAGGCCTCGAGAATATCCACACGGGATGCGCAGTGGCTCGCCGCTCTCTGGAGCGTCGAGAACTCGATGGCTCTGGTCTTGCAGCCGATCTCTTTGGATACGACATTGCAGAGATAGCTGGCGGTACCGGTAAGCTGCTTGTGTCCGAAGGCGTCCACATAATCCACGCCGCCATCGGCCTCAGTCACATATTTTCCGTCCGCGGTAT
>JAFSXC010000138.1 GCA_017450105.1 Lachnospiraceae bacterium
AGACAGAGGAACAGACTTCTGCCTCAGAGGATACCTCTTCGGAAGGCATCACGGTTTCCGTCGGGGATCAGGCGGCCTTTTTCCTTGTGAAAACTGCAGTGGAAAAGGGATTTTTTGAGGAAGAATTTGCGGCGGACAATATTACGATCAACTCGGAGATCTTTGTCAATATGGGACCCGCGATCATCGAGGCGATGGGAGCGGGAGACGTGGATCTCAGTATCGTCGGCATCTTTCCGGTCGTCAACGCGATCAACGCGGGGAATGATATTACGATCCTTGCAAGCGGGAATTTTACAGAGGATGGCTTCCGACTGGTAGCGGGTCCTGAGACCGGTATTACTACGGTAGAGGAGCTGGATGGGAAAAAGATTGGCGTGCCGATCGGTGCCGCGGAGCATCAGATCACGTTAGCGCTTCTTGAAAAACACGGAGTTTCCGACAGTGTGGAGCTGGTGAATTTAAGCCAGGCGGATTCACTTTCCGCTCTGGTTTCCGGCGAGATCGACGCTGCCCTCTTTAACAGCGGAACCTTAGCACAGGCGGAGGAAGCCGGAGGCGTTACGATCGCTACCAATAAAGAAACCGGGCTGGTCGTCAATCCTGTCATCGGCAGGACTGAGTTTGTGAAGACGTATCCGGATATTACAAGCCGATTCTTAAAGGTGTTGGATAAGACAGCAACCTGGATCGATGAAAACGAGGATGAAACCGTAGAGATCGCGGCAAGAGTCAACGGGACAGATGAGGAGAGTACCAGGGTAAGTCTCCTCGCAAGAGGCAGAAAAATCGCCATTTCCGATGAATATTTAAAGAATCCTGTTATTGACATTCTGACCTTTGCGCAGGACCAGGGTCTTGTGGACGCAGCCCTGACCTATGAGGATATCGTGGACACCTCTTATTTTGAGGCGGCCGGTATCGAATAAAAGTGAAACGGAGAAAGGGAAATGGGTGCTGCGAACAGTTTTATCAAGGGTTTGGTCTGTTCCAAATGTAAAAAAACATATCGGGAGGATGAGGAAAACCACCTCTGTACCTGCGGAGCGCCGCTTCTTGTAGAGTATGATCTGAAGCAGGCGGCAAAGAAGGTGACGAGGGAAACCTTTTCAGGGCGTCCGGCAAGCCTCTGGCGCTACAGGGAACTCCTTCCGGTTAAGGATGAAGACAATATCGTTACGCTGGGAGAGGGCTTTACGCCCCTCCTGCCGTTACGGAAGGCGGGGGAAAGGCTTGGTCTTTCCAATCTATATATAAAGGATGAGGGAGTGATCCCGACGGGAACCTTTAAGGCAAGAGGCGCTGCGGTTGGCATCTCGAAGGCAAAGGAGCTCGGAGTCCGGACGATCGCCATGCCTACGAACGGAAACGCGGGCGCCGCCTGGTCCTTATACAGCGCAAGGGCAGGGATACGCGCTGTGATCGTTATGCCGGAGGGCGCTCCGGAGATTACACGGAACGAATGCCTTGCCGCGGGTGCGGATATTTATCTGGTTAAGGGCTTGATCAGCGACTGCGGAAAGATCGTCGGAAGGTCCCTTGCAAAGAACGGATGGTACGACGCATCGACCCTTAAGGAACCTTATCGGATCGAAGGCAAAAAGACCATGGGGCTGGAGATTGCGGAGCAATTTAACTGGGAGCTGCCGGATGTGATCCTGTACCCGACGGGCGGAGGCGTTGGGATCATCGGAATTTGCAAAGCCCTGCGGGAGCTTCAGGAGATTGGGCTCATCGGAGAAAAGCTTCCCAGACTGGTCGCGGTGCAGGCGGAGGGCTGTGCGCCGATCGTGAAAGCCTTTGAAGCCGGGAAAAGGGAATCGGAGTTCTTCCCGGATTCGAAAACCGTTGCCTTTGGGATCAATGTGCCGAAGGCGCTGGGGGATTTCCTGGTATTGGACGCAATCTTTGAAACAGACGGGAGAGCGATCGGTGTATCGGATGAGGAGATCCTTTCAGGCTGGCGGGAGCTTGTGAGCACAGAGGGCGTGTACCCTTGTCCCGAGGGAGCGGCGTTATACGCTGCCGTAAAAAAACTGAAAAAGGATGGCTGGATCCTGCCGCAGGAGAAGGTCGTTATGTTAAATACCGGAACGGGGTTAAAATATCCCAATGTCTTTTCCGGGGAGTTCCCGTATCTGAATCTGGAGGCTGTGCTTTGAATGAAAGGGATCTAAGGATCAACAGAATATGTACCCTGCTTTCACCGGTTCTGGTATTTCTTCTGATCCTGTTCTGGCAGTACGCAGCCGGGGCGGGAAAGATCAACGTGGTCATCCTGCCCGCACCGACCAAGATCATAAAAGCCTTTGTGGATATGTTAGAGAGCGGCGCGCTGCAGAAGCATATCACCATGAGCTTTAAGCGGGTCATGATCGGCTATGTGCTGGGCGCGGGGATGGGGATTGCCGTCGGATTCTTTCTGGGTACGTTTCAGAGGCTGGAACGGCTGACTTCTTTTTTCTTTGGTCTGATCCGCCCGATCCCGCCGCTGGCACTGCTTCCGGTCCTGATCCTCTGGCTTGGGATTGGGGAGGACTCGAAAATTGCCGTGATCGCTCTGGTTGCTTTCTGGCCCACCTTTTTAAACAGTCAGGAGGGGATCCGTCAGGCGGATAAAAAGCTTCTGGAGCTGGCAACCGTGTTAAAAAAGAATCGGTGGGAAAAGATCCGCTCCATCATCCTCCCCTCTGCGCTGCCGTATGTTTTCGCGGGCTTACGGCTTGCCATCAGCAGAGCCTGGGGAGGGGTTGTTGTGGCGGAGATGCTTGCGGCAAGCGCCGGAATCGGATTTTTGATCCAGTATTCCAGAGACATGTCCAGACCCGATATGATGTTAGCGGGCGTGATTACGATCGCGGTGATCGGATATCTGATCGATGTGCTTTTAGAGATCCTTCATCGCAAGATCTGCTATTGGCACACGATGCCATGATTGGAAGAATGGGAGCAGCAGGACAGACAAGCATGAGTGGAGCGCTTACGGAAATAGAGATCAGACATATCGGACAGAATTTTACGTTAAAAAGCGGGATCCTCGAAGTCCTTAGGGATATTGACTTAACGGTCGCAAAGGGGGAATTCGTCACGATCGTCGGCGAGAGCGGGTGCGGAAAGAGTACCCTGCTAAGACTGATCGCGGGGCTTGACAGACCGAGCGCGGGAGAGATCCTTGTCAAGGGAGAACAGGTGCGCGAACCATCGGTCAAGGTCGGCGTATTGTTTCAGGAATCGCGGCTGCTGCCCTGGTATACCGTAGAAAAAAATATCGCATATGGTCTGCCGAAGGGGACGTCTGAAAAAGAGAAGGCGGAACGGGTGCGGGAGCTGATAGAGCTAGTCGGGCTTTCCGGCTTCGAAAAGGCGCTGCCGGAGCAGTTATCCGGCGGGATGCAGAAGCGCTGCGCTATCGCAAGAACCCTGGTTGCGGGACCGGAGGTATTATTGCTGGATGAACCCTTTGG
>JAFSXC010000014.1 GCA_017450105.1 Lachnospiraceae bacterium
ACTAAATAATTTAGTAGAATACAACTCGATTTCATTGGTTCTGCATGATGAAACAGAACTAAACTTGTATAAAACTGACAAAAAATGAACAAATTGTAAATAAGCTCTGGACAAATATGTGAACAGATGGTAATATCCTAGACAAGCAGATGGATATCTGCAGAGGTAAAAACACTTTTATGAAAAGGAGTGAAAAACGTATGAAAAAGAAAGCATTGGCAATCATGATGGCTTCCGCAATGGCCATTTCCATGGCCGCCTGTGGTCAGAAAGCAGCAGAATCGGCTTCGGCTCCGGCAGCAGAACCGGCCCCGGCAGCAGAACCCGCTCCGGCAGCAGAGCCCGCCCCGGCAGCAGAAGCTGAAAAGGAAGAGCCCGCAGCAGAGCCCGCAGCAGAGCCTGAAGCAGCTTCCGGTGCTCTGATTCGTGTAGGTATCATCAACAACGACCCCAACGAGTCCGGTTATCGTACCGCGAACGACGCCGACCTGAAGGCTATGTTCTGCGAGGAGAACGGCTATGATGCACAGTTCGCCTACAGCTTAAAGAATGATGAACAGATCGCTGCCGCTCAGGGCTTTATCCAGGACGAAGTTGATTATCTTCTCCTTTCCGCAGCAGATACCGCCGGCTGGGATTCGGTGCTTCAGGACGCTCAGGACGCCGGAATCGACGTTATCCTGTTCGACCGTACCATCGATGCTTCCCCGGATCTTTATGTAGCCTCCATCGTTTCCGATATGGCTCAGGAAGGCAAGACCGCTGTTGACTGGCTGGCTGCTCAGGAGCTTCCGGAATACAACGTCATCCACATCCAGGGTGTGATGGGCTCCGCTGCACAGCAGGGACGTTCCGGTGCTCTGGACGAGAAGGTTGCCGCTGAAGACAACTGGAATATCGTAACCCAGCAGACCGCTGAGTGGAACGCTGAGAAGGCACAGCAGATCGTACAGTCCGTTATCGATGCGGGTACTCCGTTCAACGTAATCTATGCTGAGAACGACGATATGGCCAAGGGTGCTGTTGCTGCTCTGGATGCAGCCGGTATCTCCCACGGTGTAGACGGCGATGTCATCATCATGGGCTTTGACTGCAACAAATGGGCTCTGGAAGAGCTGCTTGCCGGAAACTGGAACTATGACGGACAGTGCAATCCGTTCCAGGCTTCCTACATCGACTCCATCATCAAGACCCTTGAGAGCGGCGGCTCCATCGACGAGAAGGTCGTTATCATGCAGGAGCAGGGCTTCGATGCAACAGATATTACTCAGAGTGATGTAGATACTTACGGTATCTAATCTGGCGCTTTGAGATCAGAACAGACTTCTGACTGATTAATAAAGGGCGCGGGGCAAGTGAAGAGTTAACCTTGCTTCGTGCCCTTTCTCTGCGATAACGCAATAACGGCTGTCCGAAACGGCTTTCGGGCAGCGGCAGAACAATAAAAATGCAAGGGGGTGCAGAAGGTTTGAAAGAAAAAACCGTATTGGAAATGCGGGGAATTTCCAAAAGCTTTCCCGGTGTACGCGCTCTGCAGAATGTGGATTTTACCCTTCAGGAGGGAGAGATTCACGCGCTGATGGGAGAAAACGGTGCCGGAAAGTCCACGCTGATCAAGGTTTTGACCGGGGTCTACGGAAAGGATAAGGGGCAGATCTTTCTGAAGGGAAAGGATGAGATTCAGATCCATTCTCCTCAGGATGCACAGAATAACGGCATCAGTACCGTGTATCAGGAGATCACGCTCTGTCCGAATCTATCCGTTGCCGAAAACATGTACATCGGCCGGGGAAAGGCCCAGATCACAAAGTGGAGAAAGATGAACCGGGACGCGAATAAGCTTCTCGAAAAGCTGGATATACCGGCCAAAGCGTCTCAGCAGCTCGGGAGCTGCTCCCTTGCGGTTCAGCAGATGATCGCCATCGCCAGAGCCGTGGATATGGAGTGTAAGGTGCTGATTTTGGATGAGCCGACCTCTTCTCTGGATGAAGGAGAGGTGCAGAAGCTCTTCGGTCTGATGAGAGACTTAAAGAGCCAGGGCGTCGGTATTATCTTTGTTACCCACTTCCTGGACCAGGTCTATGAGGTCTGCGATAAGATCACGGTGCTTCGGGACGGCCAGCTCGTGGGCGAGTATGAGATCAAGGACCTTCCCCGTGTTCAGCTTGTCAGCAAGATGCTCGGCAAGGAAATGGACGATATGTCCGATATCAAGGGCGAACAGTCTGCCTACCAGAAGGAAAAGGATGCCGTTCCGGTCTTCGAGGCGGAGGGACTGCAGAGCAACGCCGGGATCAAGCCCTTCAATTTCCACATCGACAAGGGCGAGGTCAATGGCTTTACCGGGCTTCTCGGCTCCGGCCGGAGTGAATGTGTCCGCGCGATCTTCGGTGCGGATCGTGTGATCAACGGATCGGTGAAGAAGAACGGTAAGAAGGTAAAGATCGCAAAGCCCATCGACGCCATGAAGAACGGTATCGCCTATCTTCCGGAGGACCGGAAGCTGGACGGCATCGTCGGCGATCTTTCTGTCCGGGAAAACATTATTCTTGCGCTCCAGGTTCTGAAGGGCTTCTTCCGTCCCTTCAGCCGTGCACAGGCCCTGAAGTTTGCGGATGAATACATTAAGCTTCTGGATATTAAGACAGCCAGTACGGAGACGCCGATCAAGTCTCTGTCCGGCGGGAACCAGCAGAAGGTGATCCTGGCCCGGTGGCTGCTTGCAAATCCGGATTACCTGATCCTGGATGAGCCTACCCGTGGTATTGACGTCGGAACGAAGGTGGATATCCAAAAGCTTGTCTTAAAGCTGGCTTCCGAAGGAAAGAGCATTACCTTTATTTCCTCGGAAACAGATGAAATGCTTCGTACATGCTCCCGCCTTGTTGTCATGCGTGACCGTAAGGTCGTGGGTGAGCTTTCCGGAGACGAGCTGACGCAGAATAATATCATGACCACCATCGCGGGAGGTGACAAATGAAAAAGAAATCCTATGCAAATAAACAGATTCTGATCCCGCTGGCGGCTCTTGCCGCATTGATCATCTTTAACCTGATCATGGATCCCGGATTTTTCAGAATCACTCTTGGTACAAATAATGCCGGAAATCCGATTCTCTCCGGGTATCTGATCACTATTCTGGACTACGGTTCCGAGCTCGCGATCCTTGCCATCGGTATGACGCTTGTGACCGCGGCCTCCGGCGGACAGGATATCTCCGTCGGTGCCACCATTGCCATCGCCGGTTCCGTGATCTTAAAGGTCCTTTGCGGAAATAATACCAGACCCGATCAGCTTCAGGCTCCGATTATTGTAGCCTTCCTTGTTGCCTGTCTGGTCTCGGCGGTCTTCGGTGCCTTTAACGGAGCGCTGGTAGCCTACTTTAAGATTCAGCCCATGGTGGCAACCCTGATCCTGTTTACGGCCGGCCGCTCTATTGCCGCCTGGATCAACAACAACGAGCTCCCGATCGTAAGCGATCCGTCCTTTTCCTATTTCGGAGGACTGATTCCGGGGATTCCGATCCCGACGCCGGTGTTTATCATGCTGATCTGTGTGGTGGTGATCTTCCTGGTGCTGAAGTTTACAAACCTCGGACTGTATACGCAGGCCGTGGGTATCAACTCCAGCAGCTCCCGCCTGAACGGGATCAACCCCACCTTCATCAAGTTCCTGTCCTTCGTTATCCTGGGACTTTGCGTGGCGGTGGTAGGTCTGATCAAGGTCAGTCGGCTTTCAACGATCAACTATTCGGTAATTGCAAAGGATATTGAAATGGATGCCATCCTGGCGGTGGCTCTCGGCGGAAACGCTCTTTCCGGCGGTAAATTCAACATGGCTGCCTCGGTGCTGGGTGCTTACGTAATCCAGTTCCTGACGACGACTCTGTATAAGATGCAGGTCTCTTCCGATGCTCTTCCGGCCTACAAGGCCATCGTTGTCATCCTTCTCGTGGTGCTTTCTTCGCCGGTCGTCAGAGAAGGCTTCGTGAAGCTCGGAAAGAAGATCAAAGCCGGAAGTGTACAGAAGGGGGTGGCGTAAAATGGAAAAGAAAAAATCCTTTAAGGAACGGATCTTCGGTCTTTCCGATACGAACCTGCTTCTGATCATTACCATCGTCGTGTTCTTTGTTATGTATATCGGCGCTGTGGTGATCCAGGGGGGAGGCTTTTTAAAGCCCCAGATGTTCTTCAATATCTTAAACGCCAACGCGGCTCTGATCATTGCTTCGGTCGGTATGAGTATCGTCATGATCACCGGCGGGATCGATATCTCGGTCGGCGGTGTGGCGGCTCTGGTCTCCATGAGCTGTGCGGTTTATCTGGATAAGCAGAACGGAAGCGTTGGCGGAGCGGTTCTGATCGCGCTGGCCATCGGTCTGGCTTATGGTGTGATTCAGGGCTTCCTTGTGGCCTATCTCGGGATCCAGCCCTTCATCGTCTCCCTGGCGGGTATGTTCTTTGCCCGTGGTATGACGACGATCGTGAATACGGCTCCCTTTAATGTACAAAACGAAGCCTTCGTGGCTCTGAAGGAAACCCGTATTAATGTACCCGGTATGGGGTCTCTTAACAAAAAGGGCGTGTATGTGCCGGCCTATGTGGAGATCGGCGTTATTATCGCGATTCTGGTCGTCATCGCCTTTTTCCTGATCCTTCGCTGGACAAAGCTCGGCAGAAGCTTTTACGCAGTAGGCGGTAATGCCCAGAGCGCTCTGATGCTCGGTATCAATGTCAAGCGTACCCGCTTCCTTGCTCACCTGATCTGTGGTCTGCTTGCGGGTATCGGCGGCTTTGTCTATTTCCTGCACGTCGGCTCGGGCTCGGCCTCGCATGCGACAGGTATGGAAATGAATGCGATTGCGTCCTCCATCATCGGCGGTACAATGCTGACCGGTGGTGTCGGAAATGTGATCGGAACCCTGTTCGGTGTGCTGTCTCTGGCTACGATTCAGAACATCGTTTCCTCGGCAGGTCTGGACCAGGCCTGGTGGACCGGCATTACCATCGCGGCCATGCTCTGCCTCTTCCTCGTGATCCAGTCTGTGGTCATGGCGGCGAAGAAGCGGGCGCTGAAGAACCGATAGGTTACTTCGCATCGTATCAATCAAAAAAGATGAAAAAAACGTCCATGTATGGTAAAATGCCAGCATGGGCGTTTTTCGTTCCGGATCTTCTGGGGAAACGATGCATGAATCAGAGCTTCTTTTGTCCGGAACGTGCAGTTTATTATGGAAAGGAAGTAGATAGTATATGTCACCAGTTTTATCCATGCTGATCGCGATTGTCGTTCTGCTGGTCGGCTTCGTACTCCTGATCAAGGGAGCGGACATCTTTGTGGAAGGGAGCTCGACGATTGCCAAGATGCTGAGGGTCCCGCCCATGGTCATAGGTCTTACCGTCGTTGCGATGGGGACCAGCCTTCCGGAGCTCGCGGTATCCATTACGGCATCGATCTCAAACAGTAATTCGCTTGCGGTCAGTAATGTCTCCGGTTCCAACCTCTTTAATCTTCTGGTTGTGCTCGGATTTTCCGCGCTGTTGGTTCCGCTTGTTGTTGACAAGAATACCTTAAAGACGGATTTCCCGATCTCCATGATCTGTGCTCTGATCCTGCTGATTTTCGGCTGGACCGGCGGCGGAGTGGAGCGCTGGGAAGGCGGGATCCTTCTTGCACTGTTCGTTGTCTACATTATATATACAGTAAGAAGGGCGTTGAAGAGCAGGGCAGAAAATAAGGCGGAGGAGGGTGAGAAAAAAACCTCGATCGTAAAAAGCCTGATTTTTGTGGCCCTTGGGATCGTGATGATCAAATTCGGCGGCGACATGGTCGTCGGCGGTACGATCACGATCAACGGTCTGGATATTGAATACGGCGCGACGGCAATCGCAAGGGCTCTCGGCATGAGCGAAACCCTGATCGGCCTTACTATTGTGGCGCTCGGAACCAGTCTCCCGGAATTTGTAACCTCGATCGTGGCGGCGAAAAAGGGCCAGGTGGATATGGCCGTAGGAAACGTAATCGGCTCCAATATCTTTAACATTCTGCTTATCCTGGGCATGGCGGCTGCAATCAGTCCGGTTACATTTATTACCGAGAATGCCATCGATATCGCGATTCTGGTCGCGGCGTCGGCTCTCGTGTATCTCTTTGCCTGGTCGAAGGAGAAGATCGTCCGTTGGGAAGGCGCGCTTATGATCCTCGGGTACGCCGGGTTTATGGTATATGCGATTGTAAGATAAGTACGGAGGCTTTAATACTATGGCAAACAGACCGGTATCGAGAGAAAAACATGTGACCTCGGGCGGCGGGAATGTCTACCGTCGGGAAGCCCTGTCCTCGGGTGGGAGGGGTCCTTCGGGCGGAGGACCGAACAGAAGCGGCGGCGGAAAGGGACCCTTCGGGATCATCGTAGCCTTGCTGGCGCTGCTCGGAGGCGGTGGCTTTGCGCTGTTTAATGGCTTAAGCGGCGGTGGAAGCGCAGGAGGCGCCGGAAGCGGGGCGTCGGCATATGTCGAGGAGCAGCATTCGGCTGCGGAATGGAGCGCCGAGGAGAATACAGGAACGCTTGATACGGCGGTAGCTAACGGTGCCAGAGAAAAACGGACGGTTTTAAAGGGCGGCGGAGCGGATACAGCCACGCTGATGATCTATATGTGCGGAACGGATCTGGAATCCAAGAGCGGGATGGCCAGCCGGGATCTTCAGGAAATGCTGAATGCCGAGGTGGGAGACAGCCTGAATGTGCTGATCTATACCGGCGGGTGTACAAAGTGGCAGAATAATCAGGTGAGCTCTGCGACGAACCAGATCTGGCAGGTAAAAAACGGACGACTGATCCTGCTGGAACAGGATCTGGGCGAAAAGTCCATGACGGATCCGGCAGAGCTTACCCGGTTTTTGAAATGGGGCACATCGAATTATCCGGCAAGCCGGTATGAGCTGATCCTGTGGGATCACGGTGGTGGCTCTGCTTCCGGCTATGGCTATGATGAAAAGTTTAAATCCTCAGGCTCCATGAGTCTGGCGGGGATTAACCGGGCCCTGAAGGACGGGGGCGTGACCTTTGACTTTGTCGGGTTTGATGCCTGTCTGATGGCGACGCTGGAGACGGGGCTGATGCTGGAGCCCTACAGCGATTACATGATCGCTTCCGAGGAAACAGAGCCCGGGGTGGGCTGGTACTATACCGACTGGCTGACGGCCTTTTCGAAAAACCCGTCCATGGATACGCTGTCTCTTGGCCGAAGCATCATTGATTCGTTTACCGAGACCTGCAGGAGAACGGTTCCCGGACAGAAAACGACGCTTTCGCTTACGGATCTGGCCGAGCTTACGGCGACGGTTCCGGAGGAGCTTCGGGCCTTCTCCGAAAAATCCAGCCAGTTGATTCGAAATAATGAGTATCAAAAGCTCTCCGATGCCAGAACCACCTCCAGGGAATTTGCCTCCTCCTCCAAGATCGATCAGGTCGATCTTGTGGATTTTGCCACAAGGACGGAGACCGAGGAAGGAAGGGCTCTGGCGGAGGCGCTCAGGGGAGCCGTAAAGTATAACCGGACCTCTTCCTCGATGAGCAACGCCTACGGCCTGTCCGTCTACTTCCCCTACCGGAAGGTAAGCCGGGTGGACGGGATGGTAAATACCTATAAGGACATCGGAATGGATGCCTCCTATGCGAAATGCATTCAGGAGTTCGCCGCTCTGGAAACTGCCGGTCAGGCGGCAGCAGGCGGAAGTGAGGCTTCCAGCCCGCTCCCCGGTCTTCTCGGGCAGTTTACAGGCGGCGGCAGCGGCGGCCTGGATGTGGGCTCGCTCTTAAGCAGCTTTCTCGGCGGAGGCTTTTCCTCGATCCCGGGACTGGACCGTTCCAATACGAACTTCCTGCAGGAGGGACTGGATCCGGAGCAGGCGGCTTCCTATCTGGAGAGCCACAGCTTTGATAAGGAAAATCTTCGATGGACAGAAAACCGCGAGGGAGAAAAGGTCCTTGCGTTGCCCGATCAGCAGTGGGAGCTGGTCAGTGCCGTGGATTTAAGCCTATTCTATGATGATGGAGAGGGCTACATCGATCTCGGCATGGATAATGTGCTGGAGTTTGACGATGAGGAGAACCTTCTGGCGCCTTCGGACCGGACCTGGCTTGCGATCAATGGACAGGTCGTGCCCTATTATCGGATCGATACCGAGGGGGATCAGAACGATTATACAATTACCGGCCGTGTACCCTGTCTTTTGAACGGGGAGAGGACGAACCTGATCCTAGTGTTTACCTCGGAGAATCCGAAGGGCTTTGTGGCCGGCGCCAATACGGATTATCAGGATCAGACGGACGCAGTGGCGAAGAACATGACGGAGCTTCTGGAGGGAGACCGGCTGGATTTTATTGCCGGCTATTATACCTACGACGGTGAATACAGAGAAGATTATGTGATCGGAAATCCGGTGATCGTGGATATGGGGATGGAAGAGCTTCAGATCTCCAACGTAAATGTCGGAGCCGACGAGGTAAAGGCGTCCTACCGGTTTACCGATCTTTACGGACAGGTTTATTATTCCGAAAGTCTCAGGATGTAAGGAGGGGAAAGTTATGGAAAACAAGGGAACCTACTATATAACTACGGCAATAACCTATACCTCGGGAAAGCCGCATATCGGCAACAGCTATGAGATCGTTCTGGCGGACGCCATCGCGCGGTATAAGAGGGCGGACGGGTACGATGTCCGTTTTCAGACAGGAACGGATGAGCATGGTCAGAAGATCGAGACCCGGGCCATCGAGGAGGGCCAGACACCGAAGGAATTTGTGGATACCACGGCGGGAATCGTAAAGAAGCTGTGGGATCTGATGAATACCTCCTATGACCGCTTTATCCGGACCACGGATCCGGATCATGAGCTTCAGATCCAGAAGATCTTTAAGAAGCTTTACGATCAGGGAGATATTTACAAGGGCGCTTACGAGGGAATGTACTGTACGGAATGTGAGGCCTTTTATACGAAATCCCAGTTGACTGAGGAAGGGAAATGCCCGGTCTGCGGGGGAGAGGTGCATGCGGCCAAGGAGGAGGCGTACTTCTTCAAAATGAAGAAATACGCGGACCGTCTGATCGAGCATATCAATTCCCACCCGGAATTTATTCAGCCCGTGAGCCGGAAGAATGAGATGATGAACAATTTCCTTCTGCCGGGACTGCAGGACTTATGTGTTTCGAGAACCTCCTTTCAATGGGGAATCCCGGTAGACTTTGATCCGGGTCATGTCGTCTATGTCTGGCTGGATGCTCTGTGCAACTATATTACCGGAGTCGAATACGATGCAGACGGAAATTACGGTCCTCTGTATAAAACCTTTTGGCCGGCCGACCTGCATCTGATCGGAAAGGACATCCTGCGATTCCATACGATCTACTGGCCCATCTTTTTGATGGCGCTCGGAGAACCCCTGCCGAAGCAGATCTTCGGTCACCCCTGGCTTTTACAGGGTGGAGAGAAGATGAGCAAGAGCAAGGGGAACGTGATCTATGCCGACGATCTGGTGGCTCTTTTCGGCGTGGATGCCACACGGTATTTTGTGCTGCATGAGATGCCCTATGAAAACGACGGTGTGATCACCTGGGAGCTCATGATCGAGCGGACCAACTCGGATCTGGCCAATACGCTGGGGAATCTTGTGAACCGGACCATCTCCATGACGAATAAATATTTCGGCGGAATCGTCGAAGATAAGGGCATTGCCGGAGATACGGATGAGGACTTAAGGACCGTCTGTACCTCGGCTTATGAAAAGGTGGAGGAGCTGATGAAGAGTCTTCGCGTGGCGGATGCCCTGACGGAGATCTTTGCGGTGTTTAAACGGCTGAATAAGTATATTGATGAGACCGAGCCCTGGGTTTTGGCGAAGAATGAGGATAAGAAGGATCGCCTGGCGACGGTGCTCTATAACCTGACGGAGGGGATCTCGATCGGAACGGCGCTGCTGGCTCCGTTTTTGCCGGAGACAGGGGAGCGGATCATGAAGCAGTTGAATGCGCCGCTTCGGGAGTTTGACAGCCTGCAGCAGTTTGGCCTTTATCCGCAGGGAAATAAGGTGACGGAGAAGCCCGAAATCCTGTTTATGAGACTGGATAAGGAGGAGATTTTGAAGAAGGCTGCCGCGATCCAGGAGAAGCAGAGAGAGGAGTTTCTGGCTCATCAGGAAAAGGCGGAACAGAATCTGAAAAAGGCGGGACTTTTATGATCTTTGAGTCTCATGCCCACTACGATGATGAAGCCTTTGACGGGGACAGGGAGGAGCTGATCGGAAAGCTGCAGGAACAGGGGATCGCCTGTGTGATCAATGTAACCGCGGAGTATTCCCACATAGAAAGATCTCTGGCCCTGGCGGAAAAATATCCGTTTTTCTATTCCTCGGTCGGGGTTCATCCCAGCGAAGTGGGAGAGTTGAATGAAGACAATTTCGAACGGATGAAATCGCTGGCAACGACAAAAAAAGTTGTCGCGATAGGCGAGATCGGACTGGATTACTATTGGGAAAAGGACAAGGACAAGCAGGAGGAGCAAAAATTCTGGTTCCGCCGGCAGCTTGCTCTTGCGGCAGAAATGTCCCTCCCGGTCATCATCCACTCCAGGGACGCAGCGGAGGATACGCTGTCCATTATGGAGGAGGCCGCAAAAAAAAATATACCCGGTGTCATCCACTGTTATTCCTATTCCAGGGAGATCGCCGAAAAATATCTTTCGATGGGCTATTTCCTCGGGATCGGAGGTGTGGTGACCTTTCAAAACAGCAGAAAGCTGAAGGAGACGGTAGAGGCAGCGCCGATAGACCGCCTTCTTCTGGAGACGGACAGTCCGTATCTGGCGCCGGAGCCGTATCGGGGAAAAAGGAACAGCTCGCTGAACCTCCCCCTTGTGATCGCTGAAATCGCCCGTTTAAAGGGGATCACGGCGCAGGAGGTTGCCGATCGGACCTGTCAGAACGCGAGGGAGCTGTTTCATGTCTGATCCGGCAAAAAAAGGAACAGTAAAAGATCTTCTGCACCGCTATGATTTTCTGATCCGGAAAAAATTCGGACAGAACTTTCTGGTGCGTGAGGACATATTGGACGGGATCGTGGAGGCCTCCGGAGTTACGAAGGAGGACTTTGTCCTGGAGATCGGGCCGGGTCTCGGAACCCTGACGAGGCGGCTTTCGGCAGCGGCTCGAAGAGTGGTGGCCGTAGAGATCGACGGGGATCTGCTTCCGATCCTGGAGGAGACCCTGTCTGATTGCGGGAATGCCAGTGTGCTCCGTCAGGACATCCTAAAAACGGATCTGGAGGAGCTGATTCAAAAGGAAAACGATGGGAAGCCTATTGCTGTGGTGGCGAACCTGCCGTATTATATTACCACGCCGATTTTGATGAAGCTTCTGACGACGGGGCTTCCGGTAAAGAGTGCCACGGTCATGCTCCAGAAGGAGGTGGCACAGCGCATGACGGCCGGGCCCGGAAGGAAGGAATACGGAGCGCTTTCCTTAGCGGTCCAATACTATACGGAGCCGGTCATTGTGATGAAGGTTATGCCGGAGGCCTTTTTCCCGAGGCCAAAGGTGGAGAGTGCCGTGATCCGGCTGACGAAAAGGGAAACGCCGCCGGTGGAGGTGACCGATGAGAAGCTGTTGTTCCGGCTGATCCGCTCCTCCTTTAATCATCGAAGAAAAACGCTGGCGAATGCATTGCTGACAGAAAATGCAGAAGGCTGGACCAGGGAAACGGTTCAGGGCTTTCTGGAGGAGGCAGGGCTTGCCCCCATGGTGCGGGGAGAGGCCATGACATTAGAGGAATTTGCGAGATTGACAAATGTTATTCGAGGTATTTGAACACTATCCGAAATCCATAAGAGACAGCGCAAGACGTGTGTTTGAGAACCGGGGAATGGATCCGGAGGAGACGGCCAAGGCCTGTGACGAGCTGATCGCCGCGGGGAAGGAGGGTCCGGATGCCCGGATCCTGGGCTTTGCCTATTATTATAAGGCGGAAAACTGCTATATTCTGAATGCTCCCGAGGAATTCCTGAAAAATATCATGATGGCCATGAGCCTTCTTGAGGGAACGGGCCAGTGGGAGCTGATCGCCAGAGCCTATAATTTCATGGGAATCATGTCCATGAGCCGGGGAAACGCGCCTTTTGCTCTGGATTATTATCTGACGGCGTTGAATTACAGCCGGAAATACGAGATCGTCGATGTGGAGATCATGGTGAATATCAACATCGGCTCGCTTCATCATGAATTCGGAGATAAGGAGACCTCCCGCAGATATTTTGAGGAGAGTCTGCACCTTCTGCGCCATAATCCCAAGCTTCCCGAGCATGACGAGCTTCTGATGAATGTTTATTTCGGCCTGATCGATAACTGCCTGGCCCGGCATGACCCGCAGATGGCCCGGAATTATCTGGAAATGTCCAAATTCCGTGACCAGGACCGGCTGGATATGATCTCCGCCCTGTGTCTTCATATGATGGAGGCCAGAGTTTTTCATGCGGAGATAAAGAAGCAGCTCAGGGATAATGCCATCGCCGAGGTGCATGAAATTATCATGCGGGAGTTCCCTCTTTTGGATGTCTTCGGGGATCTCTATCAGTACTGCGAAATGCTTCTGGATGCCGAGCAGTATGAGGAACTGTGGGATACCATTAAGCGGCTGGAAAAGCTGGCCTCCGGGACCGGCGTCCATTATATCCAGAAACGCCTTCTGGAATTGAAGATCCGGTATTACAGGATCCATTCGGACAACGCGGGATATCTTCAGGCTGCCGGGCTTTATTATGAGCTTTCGATGATGCTGGAGAAGGAAAACAGCGTTATGATCGGCAAGATGCTGAATATGCGGAATACTCTGGAGGAGAGCGCGAAGAAGCAGAAGGCCATGAAGGAGGAGAGCGAGGCCTTCAAGGCGAAGTCCGAAACGGATGCCCTGACCGGTCTGGCCAACCGTTTTCGTCTCCATGATGAGGCCGCGTCGGTCTTTCAGGAGGCGAGAGAGAAGAAGCTGTACTTCGGTATCGAGATCATGGACGTGGATTATTTTAAGGGCTTTAACGACAATTACGGCCACCAGGCGGGAGACCGCTGTATAAAGGCGGTTGCGGATATGATCGGCTCCATGCAGGAAAAGCCCGACGTTTTTGCTGCCCGTTACGGCGGGGATGAATTTGTGCTTCTATATAAGGGATATGATAAGGAAGGGATCGAAAAGGTCATGGAAGAGCTCCGCGGGAAAATTGTGGCCATGGCCATGCCTCACGAGTATTCCAAGGCGGCCTCTTATGTAACGATCTCACAGGGAGCCTGCTGCGGAATCCCCTCGGGCCGGGAATCGGTATCCGACTATCTGGAGGCCGCGGATAATATGCTTTACCAGATCAAGGAGGTTTCCCGCAACAGCTACATGGCATGCGAATACAAAAACTTTGTCGCCTAATCCTCCGAGCTTCCCCATTCGCCGGGGTTAATGATCGCCCAGCGCTCATGGTCCTCCCAGCGTCCGTTGACGAGATTGGATTTTCGTTCGGTTCCCTCGTACTGGAAGCCGACCCGTCTGGCAAGCCGGATGGAGGGCAGGTTTTCGGGCATGATCGTAGCGACAATGCGGTGGAGTCCACATTCCGTGAACATGATATCCACTCCCTTTTTGACGGCTTCCGTCATATATCCGTGGTGAAAATAGGCGGCATCCAGCTTATAGCCGATCTTGCAGCTATACTGGAAATTAAAGGTTATGTTCCGGAAGCTTACGGTAGCGATCAGGTTTTCCGGATCATCCCGCAGAAAGACCCAGAAACGGATCAGGGACGACCGAAGAGCCGCATTGTGTTCCGCTTCCAAAAGCTTTACCTGATGGTCAACGGTAAAAAAGTTTTCGGAATGGACGGGCTCATAGCGTTGAAATAGGTCGTCATTTCTGAGCTGGAAATCCAGGATCTTTTCCGCGTCGGAAATGTTCGGTTCGATTATTCTAAGTATAAGTCGGTCAGTTTTGTATGTATATTTCATGATAACAGACATTATAGACGAAAAAGAGCAAGAGTGCAAATACATGAAGCAGGCGATGAAGCAGGCAAAAAAGGCGTATGCTTTAGCCGAGGTTCCCATTGGCTGCGTTATTGTCCGTGAGGGGAAGATCATCGCCCGGGGCTATAACCGGCGGAATACGGATAAAAATACCCTTGCCCATGCGGAGCTGACCGCGATCCGCAAGGCCTCGAAAAAGACCGGGGACTGGCGGCTGGAGGACTGTACGCTTTATGTTACTCTGGAGCCCTGTCCCATGTGTGCCGGCGCCATCGTCCAGTCCCGGATCAAGCGCGTGGTTTACGGTGCCGCAAATCCCAAGGCGGGCTGCGGAGGGTCGGTTTTGAATATTCTGGATCATGCGGGCTTTAATCATCAGGTTGAGGTGGTTTCCGGCGTGATGGCCGAAGAGTGCGGAGCGCTGCTTTCCGATTTTTTTGCGGAGCTCAGAGGGAAACGCTGAGCATACCTTCCCCCAGAGCTTGACAAACCGGAAAAATCTCTCTATATTTAGGAATTGGGCAGCCGGGGTGTCAGCGGTACCCTGTACCGGCAATCCGCTATAGCCGGGGTGATGTCCTGCCCCGGGTCTTTCGCTGCGGAGCAGCCCTCTGTAAGCGGTGTTGATGTTTGGGTCTTACGCAATGGGAATTCGTGAACCGTGTCAGGCTGGGAACAGAGCAGCACTAAGCGAAACCTCTCGTGTGCCGTAAGGCAGCCTGGACTGAGCTGGCTGCAGAGAAAGCGTTCGTGACGGGGATTCAAAGCAGGACGCCCTTTTTTATTTTACAAAGTTAACCATTTCGCTATAATGGAGTTATGAGTGAAGTGGCGATTCGTGGACTGAACCGGGAGGAAGTGGCCTACCGGCGCAGCAACCACCAGACAAATGTAAACGTAACGGCAAATACGAGAACGATTAAGGAAATCATCAAGGAAAACACCTTGACGTATTTTAATCTGATCTTCGCGATTTTTGCCGTTCTTCTTTTGATCACAGGGTCCTTTCAGGACATGACTTTTCTGCCGATCATTATCGCGAATATGCTGATCGGTATCGTTCAGGAGGTGCATTCCAAGCGTGTGCTGGATAAGCTGACGCTTCTGAACGCGCCGAAGGTAACGGTGCTTCGGGAGGGAAAGGAAAAGGAGATCGACTCGGAGCATGTGGTTTTGGACGATGTGATCGTTCTGTCCAGCGGCCGCCAGATCCCGGCGGATGCACGGGTCCTCGCGGGCAGGGTCTCCGCCAATGAATCCCTTCTGACCGGAGAATCGGACGAGATCGAGAAGAAGCCCGGGGATGCTTTGTTTTCCGGGAGCTATATCGTGTCCGGAAAATGCTATGCGCAGGTCGTGGCGGTCGGGAAGGACAGCTATATCAGCAAGCTCATGCTTCAGGCCACAAAGGAGAAAAAGGGTGAGCAGTCGGAGATGATCCGGTCCATCGACAAGCTTCTCGTGATCCTCGGCATCATCATCATCCCGATCGGTATCGCTCTGTTTGTTCAAAGTTATGTAATCAACCACGGAACCTTTAAGGACAGCATAACCTCCATGGTGGCCGCCCTGATCGGTATGATCCCGGAGGGGCTTTACCTTCTGACCTCTGTGTCGCTGGCGGTTTCCGCTGTGAGGCTCGCACAGAAGCAGGTGCTTCTCCATAATATGAAGTGCATCGAGACCCTGGCCCGGGTGGATGTTTTATGTGTGGATAAGACCGGAACCATTACAGAGCCGGAGATGCAGGTTTCCGGCATGAAGCCGATGGAAAAGGGACTGACGGAGGAGGCTCTGAAGAACGAGCTTTCGGATTTTGTCCGGAGCATGACAAAGGACAACGACACTATGCGGGCCATGCAGAAATTCTTCCGGACCGGAACCGGAAAAACGGCGAAAAAGCTGGTCTCTTTCTCCTCCAAATACAAATACAGCGGCATCGAGTTTGAGGATGGAAGCTATGTTTTCGGTGCGCCGGAATTTGTCCTCCGGGGAGCCTATGAAAAATACCGGAAGGAGATCGAAGCAGAGGCCTCCAAGGGCTATCGTGTGCTGGTCTACGGAAAATATAAGGGTACTCTGGACGGAACGGAGCTGAAGGGAGAGGTGCTTCCCCGGGGTATGGTTTTCCTTGAGAACCCGGTTCGGGAAGGGGCAGAGAGGACCTTTAAGTATTTTGATTCTCAGGGAGTGAAGACGATCGTTATCTCCGGAGACAATCCCCTGACGGTGGCCGAGACCGCGAAAAAGGCCGGTATCCCGGATTCCGATAACTATGTGGATGCCCGTATGCTTCGTACGAAAAAGGATATCTATGAAGCGGCGCAGACCTATACCGTATTCGGCCGGGTGGTGCCCGAGCAGAAAAAGCTGATCGTGAAGGCCTTAAAGGCCCAGGGGCATACCGTGGCCATGACCGGCGACGGTGTGAACGATATTCTGGCCCTGAGAGAAGCGGACTGCAGCATCGCCATGAGCTCGGGAAGCGATGCCGCCAGTCAGGTCGCTCAGCTTGTGCTACTGGACTCCGATTTTACGCGGATGCCCTCGGTGGTGGCGGAGGGCCGGCGCGTCGTGAACAATATCCAGAGAACGGCTTCCCTTTATATTGTGAAAAACATCTTCTCCCTTTTGCTGTCGGTATTCTCGGTGATTTTGCTTTTGGACTATCCGCTGGAGCCCTCCCAGGTCTCTTTGATCAGTCTCTTTACGATCGGAATCCCGTCCTTTGTTCTGGCCCTGGAGCCGAACCACGACAGGATCCGAGGACATTTTATGACGAATGTGCTGTTAAAGGCGCTGCCCGCGGGTCTTACCAATTTCGGCGTGGTGTCCGGGCTGGTACTGTTTTGTCGGGAGTTTAAGGTGGATACCCAGAGTCTGTCCACTTCGGTGACGATTCTTGTGGCTCTGGTCGGCTTTATGACCATATACGTGATCACGCGGCCGATGAAAAGGCACCACTGGATCATGCTCGGAGGCTTAGTGGCCGGGTGGCTGTTCTGTATGATCTTTATCAGCCACTGGTTTGCCATTACGAGCCTGAACCTTCAGATCGGTATGCTGATGGTGCTGTTCATGCTGGCTACGGAGCCGCTGCTGCGGTATCTGACAATGCTTTTCAACTGGCTGTTGGACAGGCTGCAGAAAAGATCGGAAAAGAAAAAACTCAGAATAAGAAATTCAGAATAAGAAAGGCGTATTTGATATGTTTGACAGAGGAAGCGGAATACTTTTTCCCATTTTCTCCCTCCCGTCGAAGTTCGGGATCGGATGCTTCTCTAAGGAAGCAAAGGAATTTGTGGATTTTTTAAAGGAATCGGGACAGACCTATTGGCAGATCCTTCCGATCGGGCCCACGGGGTACGGGGATTCTCCCTACCAGCCGGATTCGGCCTTCGCCGGGAATCCCTATTTTATTTCTCCGGAGAAGCTGATCGAGGACGCGCTCCTTACCTGGGACGAGGCCAATGCGGTCTCCTTCGGGGACAATCTGGAAAAGGTGGACTACGGTGCGCTTTATGAGAATCGGAAGCCCCTGCTGAAAAAAGCCTTTGCGCGATGGAAGGAAAAGAAGGAGGAGGAGAAGGCTTATGAACGCTTCCTGGAGAAGGAAAGCTTCTGGCTGAAGGACTATGCGCTTTATGTAGCCATTAAGAGTTCGGAAAAGGGCGCCTCCTGGCTGGAATGGCCAAAGCCCTTAAGAGAACGGGACAAGGAAGCGCTGAGAGAGGCCGAGGTTAAGTTTAAAGAAGAGATGGAATTTGTCTATTTCCAGCAATATCTCTTCCATACCCAATGGCATGAGCTGTTAAAATATGCCCATGAGCAGGGGATCCAGATCATCGGGGATCTGCCGTTTTATGTGGCGCTGGATTCCGCGGACGCCTGGTCCCATCCCGAGAGCTTTCGGACGGATACGACGGGAAAGCCCGCTGAGGTGGCAGGCTGCCCTCCGGATGCCTTTTCCGCGGATGGCCAGCTATGGGGAAATCCGGTCTATGACTGGGAGGCGATCAAAAAAACAAACTACCGGTGGTGGATCCACCGGATCAAAAGAAATTTCGAGTTTTATGATGTGATCCGGTTTGATCATTTCCACGGCTTCTGCCAATATTATTCGATTCCCTGGGGAGAGACCAGCGCGAAAAAGGGCGCTTACCATCCCGGTCCGGGTATGGATTTCTTCCATGTGCTGAAGACGGAGCTGGGGGAGCTTAAGATGATCGCTGAAGACCTCGGGACGGTGACAGAGGAAAACACAAAGCTGCTTGCGGATTCCGGTCTGCCCGGCATGAAGGTGCTGCAGTTTGCCTTTACCTCCTGGGACAGCGTTTATGTGACCCACCGGCATGAGAGAAACTGCGTGGTCTATACCGGGACCCATGACAATACGCCGACCCGGGCCTGGGTGGAGGAGATCGGCGAGGGCGACCGCGGCTATACGAGACGATACCTGAATTCGATGAATTCGGATTACGGCCAGCTTACCTGGGATATGATCAGGGAAGCCTACCGGTCTGTTGCGGATACCTGTATTATCCCGCTCCAGGATTATTTGTGTAAGGGTCGGGAGGCCCGGATTAATACGCCGGGTAAGGCTGAGGATAACTGGCAGTGGCGGCTCCTTCCCAATTTCCTTTCCAAGGATTTAAGCCGCAGTATCCGGGAGCTTTCGGATCTTTACGGGCGGACGCCCCGGCCGAAGGAGACGGCTCCGGTAAAGGAAGAGAATTTGAAGGTGAACGAAAACGAGGAGACGGAGGAAAAAAGTTAAGGAATTCAGATTGCATCCGATAAAGAATATAGAGAAAGTGTTCACGGAGGGATTCGAATGAGGATCGAAGAACTTGGTTTATCGGATATAACAATGCAGAGCGGCGCGATACAAAATCGCGGCGCTCTTTCTGTTGCTGCGGAGGAAACGAAAAGCTTTGGCGTGGACCCCTTGAACGGACATGCACCGAGGATACAGAAGGGGATCTATGAGAAGCCTTCGAAAACCGCAAATGACCTGGCGGCGGAAATGGAAGCGCAGGAACAGACCTATGCCGCGAAGCAGAAGGAAATGGCTGTCTTAAGCAATACCATGTCCAAGGAGGATTTTAAGGAGTATAAGGAAAACGGAAATTCCCTTCATGGCATGGATACGCGGGATATGCTGACGGTCGTGGATAAGATCAAGATCTCTATGGCAAAGGGCGGAGCGGATGTGGGTGAGATCTCCGTGAGCGATGAGGTCATCCGGGATGTCGGCGGAGAGGCGGCGCTTTCGGCGATCCAAAAGGCCTACGACCAGGCGGATCTTCCGCTGACGGAGGAAAACAGAAGGGATACCGTAAAGGCTCTGGAGCTTTCCAGGGAGCTTACGGATTTTTCCGACGGTGCTGTGAAATACATGATGCAGAAGGACCTGGAGCCTACGATCGAGAATCTCTATATCGCTAAGGCCAGCGGACAGGCCGATACGAATCCGCCGCTGGATGCGGGGGAGGGGACACCTCTGATGGACCAGATCCGTGAGGTGATCGAAGAGAGCACGCTTCCCGTGGAAGAGAAAACGGTGGAGGAGAGCCGGTGGATGATCGCTAATGACGTTCCATTGACTCCGGAAAGTCTCGAAAAGGTACATGAGCTTCATGAGATGGTCCTTCCGCCTGAGCCTGCTGAGGTTCTGGACAGCGTAGTTGAGGCGGTAAGGACAGGAGATCGTCCTCAGAACGCCGATTTTCTTGCGCTTCGCAGAGGCCGGGAGGAATCCAGACTGGTTATGAGCTATGAAGCCCGGGAGACGATGGAAAAGCTGGGCGTGGATACCGACTTAAGCGAGCTGCAGAAAACCGTGGAGAGCCTCCGTAGGGAGGAAAAGGATTATTTTGAATCCTATCTGAAGCAGGCAAAGGCGCCTGTCACCGATGAAAACATTGCTCTGTTCCATGAGACCGAGAGGAAGCTTTCGGAATTAAAGGAGATGCCGGCCTATGCACTTGCCCTTCCGGCGGCAGATAAGGACAGTAAGGAGATTCCGGCACATGGACTTGCCCTCCCGCCGGCGGATAAGGACAGCTTAGAGCGTCTGCATGAAACGGCGCAGCCCTTAAAGACCAGGCTGGACCAGGCCGGAGAGGCCTATGAGACCATGCGGACCGAGATCCGGAAGGACCTCGGGGATTCGATCCGTAAGGCCTTTCGGAATGTGGATGAGCGCCTGAAGGATCTTCATATGCCGATCACGCCCGAAAACGAGCGGGCCGTGCGGATCTTAAGCTATAATCAGATCGAATTGAATGAAGAGAACCTGATGGCCGTAAAGGCCAGGGATACCGAGGTTAACCGGGCCTTTTCGAATCTGACGCCCCGGGTGGTGGCGGAATTTATTAAGAACGGTGAAAATCCGCTGGATCTGAATATGACCGAGTTGAACCGCCGTGCTGTGGAGATCGGCCGTGCGGTGGGAATCCCGGCGGAGGAAAAGTACAGCGAATTTCTTGTAAAGCTGGAGGATAACAAAGGGATCACACCGGAGGAGCGGGAATCCTACATCGGGATCTACCGGATGCTCCGCCAGATCGAGGAGACCGACGGAGCCGCCGTGGGTGCGCTGGTGGCGGAGGGAGCTGAGGTGACTATGCGGTCGCTGATGACGGCGGTCCGCTCCGGAAGGAGGTCCCTGGATTATTCCGTCGGAGATGATTTCGGTGGAGTGAATGTGAAGGAAAAGGTCCGAAATGCCACGGACCAGGCCGAGACGGCCTTCCATAAGAACATGATCTACGAGGCAGCGGACGCCTTTTCGCCGGAATCCATGAAATCCGCAATGGAGAGGGATGAGCGCTGGCAGGATAAAAGCCCCGAGGAGTTTTATAACCTCCTTAAGGAAGCGGATACAATGGAGGAAGAGGATGCTTATGTTACCGGGCAATTAAAGAGCTTCACCGATGCGGCGAAGGCGGAGGAGGAGGTATACCGGGCCATCGAGCGCTTTGAGCTTCCGAACTCTGTGGAAACAGTGGAAGTTCTGCAGTATATGATGTCAAATCCGAACGCTGCCATGAGGAAGCTTTTCGGAATGAAGAATCCGAAGCTCTGGAATGCAGAGGGAGAAGGAGATCTCGAAGAGGCACAGAAGGAGCTGCTCCGGCGCTTTGGCGAGGCTGCGGAGACGCCGGAGGATATGGCAAAGGCCCAGAAGAATCTGGCGGATATCGCGGAAAATGCGATGAAGACGATGCTGGGATCGGAGGAAACCAGGACTTCCCTGGATGTCAGAGAGCTTCGGCTCATGGCGGGGCAGTTTCGCCTGTCTGCGAAGGCGGCCGAGAAGCAGCAGTACCATATTCCGATCGAGGTGCAGGGAGAGACCGGGGAGCTGACCTTAAAGATTGTAAGCGGCAGGGAGGAAAAGGGTGTGGTCGATATTATGTTCTCTCTTTCCTCTCTCGGAAACGTGGCGGCGAAGCTTCGGGCGGAGGGGCAGACCCTGACCGGCTACATCGCGGCGGACCATAAGGAAACGGCAGACGCCTTCCGGGAAAGGGAGGAGGCCTTTACCAGGGAGCTGCTTTCCTCTTCGGGACTTTCGGAGGTGAAGCTTTCGGTTGTGAACGATACGAGGCTGGACCTGAAACGGTTTGGTGCGGAAACGGATCGGGAGAATGACCGGCTGCGGGGAGAACAGGGGAGCGAGGTGACCACGAGGGCGCTGTACCGTACCGCAAAATCCTTCCTGTCCCTTCTTAATGATTTTTGAATTTGTGCCGATATATAGGTTAACACGGGCGATCCAGGGACGGAGAGCCTCCTGACCGCAGGGATGCTGAATCAATAAAGAGAGGGATTTTATGAAGATCAATCATAATCTGTCGGCGGTCATTGCGAATAACCGGTTAAAGACGAACGAGGACATGGTAGCAAGATCCATGGAACGGCTGTCTTCCGGACTTAAGATCAACCATGCCAAGGATAACCCGGCGGGCATGGCTATTTCGAATAAAATGCAGACCCAGATCAACGGTCTGGATCGTGCCTCCCAGAATTCCAGCGATGCCCAGTCGCTTGTGGAAACGGCGGACGGCGTTCTGGACGAGATCAACTCCATGGTGCAGAGGATTCGGGAGCTTGCCGTGCAGGCGGCCAGCGACACGAATACGCTCGATGACAAGGAACAGCTTCAGCTCGAGGTTGAGCAACTGAAAAAAGAGATCAACCGGATGAGCGAGGATACTGAGTACAATACGCGGAGTCTTTTGGATGGGTCCTTTGATAACCGGGTGTATCCGTCGAAAACCATGAATGATAAGTTTGGCGTCCCCCAGCCTGATCTGGATCGGGTTTATGTAACGGATGAGGTGGAGGCCGGGATATACAGGATGGATGTATTACCGGGTAGTAAGGCTTCGATTCAGGGACAGACGGGTTCTCCTTTGTTTAATAATTCGAATGGTGTAGTAAGTTCAAATCAAGCCGGCACAGTCAGTATAAACGGTTTTAGGGTGGATATAGAGGTTGGAGATACTTATGAAGCAGTTTTAAAAAAGCTTCAGTACGGTGCAGAAAAGGGAGATGCAACGTTAGATATCAGTAACAGTAAACTGGACTTTACAGCAGCAAGAGCCGGAAACAATGCGCCATTGCTTATTGATCTCAGTCCGCAGATGGAAGATTTTTTAAAGATTTCGGTTCCGAAAGATGGTGATCATAATTGTATCCCTACATTTGGTAAAGACGTTACGTTCTATGGTATGTCTTATAATGACGATGCCGTTCCTCCAACCTATCTTCGTGATGTGACCACCATGACAGATGGAGACAAGGTCATTGTCCAACGTCCGAATGGTTTCCAGATGTCCTTTACGGTTTCAGAGGATCTGGTAAACAGTTCAAATCCGAATAACCCGGTTTCGGTTAGCCTTGAGGTCACCACCATGGGCTCCATCCAGGCCCAGGTCGGAGCCAATGAGGACCAGACCATGCATCTTCGTCTGCCGAAGATCAATACGGAAATGCTGTATATGGACGATCTGGATCTGACTACGGTTACCGGGGCAGACCGGGGAATTGCGACCTGCGATTATGCGATTGACCGCATCAACAGCTTACGGGCGAAGATCGGTGCCTATGACAACCGTCTGGAGCATACGATCCACGCTCTGGATCAGGAGAGCGAGAATATGACCTCGGCTCTTTCCCGGATCCGGGATGCGGATATGGCAAAGGAAATGACGGAATATACCTCCGGAAACGTGCTGGTTCAGGCGGCCACAAGCGTTCTGTCCCAGGCGAATGATCAGCCGGAGAGCGTGCTTCAGCTCTTGCAGTGAGGATAGGAAATGGATAAAGAGAAGAAATCGGCCTTTTCCTTCCGGATTTCCAAAAGCAATCGTACCGAGCTGATCGTCATCATGTACGATATGCTGGAGGTCTATCTGGAGGATGCGGTTACCTGCCGGAAGGAGGAAAACCGTGACGGCTTTAAGGAGCAGCTTCGGGCTGCGGATAAGGTACTGGCGGAGCTTCAGAGCATTCTGGATTTTACCTATGAGATCTCGGCAGACCTGTACCGGCTTTATACCTACTGCCGGACTGCCCTTCGAAGATCCATGTATCGCTTCGATACCTCGGGGATCGAGGAAGCGAGAGCGGTACTGAAGAGCCTGGGCGCAGCCTTTCGTGAGCTTGCAAAGCAGGACAATTCAGCGCCGCTGATGAAGAATACCGAGAATATTTCTTACGGAATGACCTATGGGCGTTCCGACATTTTGGAAACAGTTTCAAGTGATAACAGTCGAGGTTTTTTTGCCTGACCTCTTTGAATGGCAGCCGGACGGGTCCGCTTACCCCCGTCCGGTTGTTTTTTATGAGAGCTTCTCCAGCAAAGCGGTACACCCCGCCAGACAGTCCTGCCAGGTGGCTTCAAAATTCCGGGTATACCAGGGATCGGAAACATCGCGAGACTGTCCGGTATATTCCATAAGGAGAGAGAGCTTGTGCTCCGGATCCGTCGGCCATAACCGGTTCATATAAAACATGTTTTCGCTGTCCATTCCGATAATGTAGTCGAAGTCCCGGTAATCGGCTTCCCGCATCCTCCTGGCGGTCTTTCCCTCGCAGCCGATCCCGTGCTCCGCCAGCTTCTTCCTGGCCGGCGGATAAACCGGGTTCCCGAGCTCCTCCGAGCTTGTGGCGGCAGACTCGATCCGAAATTCCTTCTCCCTTCCTGCCTTCCGTACCAGATCCTTCATAATAAATTCCGCCATAGGCGACCGGCAGATATTGCCGTGGCAGATGAATAGAATTTTTATCATGCTAATTTTTGCCAGCTTATGCCTCGTTTTGCCTTATTTTATGCGGGTTTCCGCGATTTTCGATTTCATTGAAATCCGGCATAAACTGGCATCTCCTTGCATATCCTGGACTTCAATGTTGATAAAATGTTGATAAAACGGGCCGAAAAACAGGCCGAAAACCGCGTTTTATCAACATTGGATTTTTGCGGTTTCACCGGTTTTCCATCCCTTTTCATTCCCCTGAGGACTTTCTGCGCTGCTTCCGGCGCTCGATCTTCTCACTCATTTTGACTTCTCTCTGCATGCGTTCCAGCTCCTGCTCCGCATCGATCAGTCCCAGATGCGTGTAGGTATTCAGGGTGACGCTGATATCCGTATGGCCCATCAGATACTTGAGGGTATTCGGATTCATTCCCTTCTTGGCCTTCTCGCTGCAGTAGGTATGCCGGCAGACATGGGGCGTGACCTTGGGCATCTGCACCCGGTAGATCTTGTTGTACTTCTCAGTGATGTGCTGAAAATACTTTTCCCAGTGCATCGCCACCATGGGCATCCCGTTCTTATCCATGTAAAGGAAGCCAATCCTTCCATCCACCATTGGCTCAACTTTCGGCTTTTTCCTCTCTGCAAGGATTCTGCTGAAACACTCGTACACATCATCCTCCATGGGAAGGATCCGCGTACCGGCATCCGTCTTCGCCGAATCAACTATGATATATTGCATGTCCGAAGTGCGCTGAAGCTGATGATCGATATTGATGGTACGTCTGTCCAGATCAATATCCTGAATGGTGAGTCCACAGAATTCCGAAATTCTCATTCCGGTATGAAATAGGATGTAGATGCCGTCGTAATACCTGGAGAAATGTCTGTCTTCCCGAACGAACCGGAGAAACTCTCTCATCTGGGCGGCCGTGATGGCTTCCCTCCTGACGCTGTCATTCACGATCACATCACAGAGCATAAAGTCGAATGGATTCTTGACCAGCAGGTCATCCTCCACCGCCATCGCAAATGCCGGTCTTAAGACGCCGCGTATCGTCTGAATGGACGAATAGCCTCTGTGTTCCTCCTGCTGGAGTTTCACGAGCCAGGCCTTCGCATCCATGGTTCTCACCTTATCGATCCGCTTGGTTCCAAAAGGATCCTGGTACAGGATCTTCAGGACTGTCTTGTATCCGGCCCTTGTCGTATGCTTTACGTTCTGCTTCAGATCGACATATCTCCGCGTCAGTTCATAGACCGTGTAATCATCGCCCCGAAAGGCAACGCCTCTGTCATGCTGCCGTTTGTAGTC
>JAFSXC010000003.1 GCA_017450105.1 Lachnospiraceae bacterium
ACTCGGGGAAGACGTTATGAAAGAATCGGAGCATATTTATGAATCAGAAAAACATCAGTAATTTTTGTATGATTGCACATATTGACAATGGAAAATCCACACTGGCGGACCGGATAATTGAAAAGACCGGCGTCCTGACGAGCCGGGAGATGCAGAGCCAGGTGCTGGACAATATGGATCTCGAGCGGGAGCGCGGGATCACGATCAAGTCCCAGGCGGTAAGGACGATCTACAAGGCGAAGGACGGGGAGGAGTATGTTTTAAACCTCATCGATACGCCGGGACATGTGGACTTTACCTATGAGGTTTCGCGGTCTCTCGCGGCCTGTGACGGGGCGGTGCTGGTGGTGGACGCGGCCCAGGGGGTGGAGGCGCAGACGCTGGCGAATGTCTATCTGGCGCTGGATCATGATCTCGAGGTGATCCCGGTGATCAACAAGATCGACCTTCCGAGCGCGGAGCCGGACCGGGTGGCGGCGGAGATCGAGGATGTGATTGGGATTGAGGCTCAGGATGCGCCGCGGATCTCGGCCAAGACCGGGCAGAACGTGGAGGCTGTGCTGGAGGCCATAGTACAGAAGCTTCCCGCGCCCAAGGGAGATGCGAAGGCGCCGCTGCAGGCGCTGATCTTTGACTCCAAATACGATTCCTACAAGGGCGTTATCGTGTTCTGCCGGATCATGAACGGGGAGGTGAAGCCCGGGGATACGATCCGGATGATGGCGACCGGCGCCACGGCGGACGTGGTGGAGACGGGGACCTTCGGGGCGGGGCAGTTTCTTCCCTGCGAGGGCCTTTCTGCGGGAATGGTCGGGTATCTGACCGCGAGTCTGAAAAACGTGAAGGACACAAGAGTCGGGGATACCGTGACGCTGGACAAGGCCCCGGCGAAGGAGCCGCTGCCCGGCTATAAAAAAGTAAATTCGATGGTGTTTACCGGAATCTATCCGGCGGACGGGGCGAAGTATCCGGACCTTCGGGATGCGCTGGAAAAGCTCCAACTGAACGATGCCGCGCTGACCTTTGAGCCGGAGACCTCGGTGGCGCTGGGCTTTGGCTTTCGCTGCGGGTTCCTTGGGCTCCTTCATCTTGAGATCATCGAGGAGCGGCTGGAGAGGGAATACGATCTCGATCTGGTCACCACGGCGCCGAGCGTGGTCTATCAGGTGCACAAGACCGACGGGACGGTGATCTCGATCACGAATCCGAGCAATCTGCCGGACCCCTCCGAGATCGAATACATGGAGGAGCCCTATGTGGCGGCGGAGATCATGGTCACCTCGGAATTCATCGGCCAGATCATGGACCTGTGCCAGGAGCGGCGCGGGATCTACCAGTCCATCGAATACCTCGAGGAGACCCGGGCCCTGTTAAAATACGAAATGCCCTTGAACGAGATCATTTACGACTTCTTTGACGCGTTAAAGAGCCGCTCCCGGGGCTATGCCTCGTTTGACTATGAAATGAGCGGCTATAAGAAGTCGGAGCTGGTGAAGCTGGATATCCTGATCAATAAGGAAGAAGTGGATGCCCTTTCCTTCATCGTATTCGCCGGGACGGCCTATGAACGCGGGCGGAAGATGTGCGAGAAGCTGAAGAAGGAGATCCCGCGCCACTTATTTGAGATCCCGATCCAGGCGGCCATCGGCAGCAAGGTCATCGCGCGGGAAACCGTGAAGGCGATGCGAAAGGATGTGCTGGCCAAGTGCTACGGCGGGGATATAACGAGAAAGAAAAAGCTTCTGGAAAAGCAGAAGGAAGGAAAGAAGCGGATGCGGCAGGTCGGAAACGTGGAGATCCCGCAGGCTGCGTTTATGAGCGTTTTGAAGCTGGATGAGGAATAATGAAAAAGAATCAGGAACTGGAGCTTTATCTGCATATTCCCTTCTGTAAAAAGAAATGCGCTTATTGTGATTTTCTGTCACAAACCGGGGATGAGAAATTAATTAAAGATTATATTTCTGCTCTGCAACGTGAGATCAAGGAAGTGTCCGCCGACTTTGCCGATCGAAGGATCATCTCGGTCTTTTTCGGCGGCGGGACGCCGTCCATTCTCCCCGCCGGTCTGATCGACCGGGTCATGGATACGCTGAGAGGCTGTTTTTCCTTCGGATACGGGGTGGAGATCACCATCGAATGCAACCCCGGAACGCTGACAAGGGAGAAGCTTGCGATCTATAAAAACGCGGGGATCAACCGGCTCTCCATGGGCGTGCAGTCGGCAAATGACAGAGAGCTTGCGATGCTGGGGCGGATCCACAGCTTCCGGGACGTGCTTTCGAATTATGAGCTGGCGCGGAATGTGGGCTTTTCCAACATCAGCATGGACCTGATCTCGGGCCTCCCCCAGCAGAGCGTGACCTCCTTCCTCCAATCCTTAAGGAAGGTTGTGATGCTGAAGCCCGAGCATATCTCCGTCTACAGCCTGCAGATCGAGGAGGGGACAAAGTATTACGATCTCTACCATTATGATGACGAGGCCAGAAAACGGGGAGACGAGCCGGTACTGCTTCCCTCCGAGGACGCGGAGAGGGCGTTTATCCACGAATCGAAGAGGCTTTTGGAGGAGAAGGGGTATCGCCGGTACGAGATCTCGAATTATGCACGCAAGGGCTTTACCTGCAGACACAATGTCGGATACTGGAAAAGAAAGGACTATCTCGGCCTGGGGCTGGGGGCGTCGTCTCTGATCGGAAGGGAGCGGTTCAAACGCACGACGGAGCTGGCGGCCTATCTGAAGGACGATTTTGAGAAAAAGGAAAAGAGCCTGTTGACCATGAAGGAGGAAATGTCCGAGATGATGTTTCTGGGACTTCGGATGGACGAGGGCGTTTCCCGCGGTGATTTTTATGACGCCTTCGGGATCTCGCTCCACCAGGAATACGGGGAGGCGATCGAGAAGCTGAAGGACCAGGGGCTTTTGCTTGAAACCCCGGAACGGGTGTATTTAAGCGAGCGGGGCTTTGATCTGGCGAATGTGGCCATGGCGGAATTTGTATAGGCAGAGTTACTGACATTGGGGTGTGAACAGTAACTTGGAAGAGACAGCACTTTGCCCTTTTTTGAAATTCCCTGTTGACAAGGGAAGGGCAGAGTGCTATTTTTATTTCATGGATGTTAGCACTCCAACGCATCGAGTGCTAACAAAACCGGAGAGGTGCCAAGTGGAAGAACTGGAAGGCAGAAAAGTAATCATACTGAACGCGATCATAAAAAACTATCTGGAAACCGGAGAACCGGTGGGATCGCGGACGATCAGTAAATATACGGATTTAAACCTGTCCTCGGCGACGATCCGGAACGAGATGCAGGATCTTGAGGAGCTCGGTTATATTATTTCGCCCCATACCTCGGCGGGACGGATCCCCTCGGATAAGGGCTACCGTTTCTATGTAGACCATCTGATCCGGGAAAAGGATTCCGAGATCAGAGAGATGAAGGCGCTGGTTATCGAGAATACCGAGAAGATGGACAAGGTCCTCCAGAAGGTGGCAAAGCTCCTGGCCGCGGATACGAATTACGCGACGATGATTACGGCCCCGAAGCTCCACGGAACGAAGCTGAAATTTATCCAGCTTTCCCATGTGGACGACCGGCATATCCTGTCCGTGATCGTGACCGAAGGAAATCTGGTAAGGAACCGGATGATCGATATCGAGGAGCCCCTGAACGATGAACAGCTTTTGAAGCTGAACATCCTTTTAAATACGAGCCTGACCGGTCTTTCCATAAGGGAGATCAATCTCGGAACCATCGCTGCCTTAAAGGAGCAGGCCGGGATCCACAGCGACATTATCAGCACGATCCTGGACGCAGTGGCGGAGGTGATCAGCGAGGACGAGGACCTGACGGTCTATACCAGCGGCGCCACGAATATCCTGAAATACCCGGAGCTTTTGAACTCCGGCTCGGCAACGGAGCTCCTCGGAGCGCTGGAGGATAAGCAGGAGCTGAAGACGATCCTGACGGAGGGGCTGGAGGAGGACGAGGACGAAGGAAAGCTCAGGGTCTATATCGGAGACGAGACCAGGTCCGACCGTATGCATGACTGCAGCGTGGTAACCGCCACCTACGACCTCGGAGACGGGGTGAAGGGCTCGGTCGGGATCGTGGGACCGAAGCGGATGGATTACGAAAAGGTCATGCACAGTCTCCGGAACTTAAGAGAGCAGTTCGGCGCGACGTTGGAAAAGGCAGAGCTGAAAATAGAACAGAAGGAAGAGAGTTAAATGGCGAAGAACAAAAAGAAGGAAGAAATTAAAGAAGAAACGAAGGAACCGGAAGAGAGCGGGATCGGAATAGAGGACGTGGACGAAGAGGAAAAGGAAGCCGAAGAGGAAGAAAAAGCCGCGGAGGCGAAGGAAGCGGAGGAGACCGGGGAAGAAAAAGAACCGGAGGAGCCCGAAGAGAAGCAGCCGGCGCCCGAAAAAAAGAGCCCCTTTAAAAAGAAGGAAAAGAAGGATAAGCTGAGCGAAAAGATCGACGAGCTGAATGACCGCGTGAAGCGTCAGATGGCGGAGTTCGAAAACTTCAGGAAGCGGACCGAAAAGGAGAAGAGCCAGTCCTTCGAGCTTGGCGCGAAGAGCGTGATCGAAAAGATCCTGCCGGTGATCGATAACTTTGAACGAGGGCTTGCGGCGGTATCTGAGGAGCAGAAGGGCGATCCCTTTGTAGAGGGCATGGACAAGATCTACAAGCAGCTTCTGACGGAGCTGGAAAACCTGGGAGTGAAGCCGATCGAGGCCGTGGGAGAGGAGTTCGATCCCGAATTCCATAACGCGGTGATGCAGGAGGCAAGCGAGGAATACGAATCCGGCATCGTGACAAAGGAGCTTCAGAAGGGTTACATCTTCCGTGACAGCGTCGTAAGACACAGCATGGTGGCCGTTGCGGAGTAGCAATAGATAGAAGGAATAATCAGGAAAAAATCAGCCGGAAGGAGGAAGAAATTATGGGTAAAATAATCGGAATTGACCTTGGAACTACGAACAGCTGCGTGGCCGTTATGGAGGGCGGACAGCCTACGGTCATTGCAAACCAGGAAGGAAGCCGGACGACACCGTCCATCGTGGCCTTTACGAAGAACGGGGAGCGTCTTGTCGGCGAGCCGGCGAAGCGCCAGGCCGTGACCAATGCGGAGAAGACCATCAGCTCCATCAAGAGAGACATGGGTACGGACAACGGCCGTGTGATTGATGACAAGAAGTATTCGCCTCAGCAGATCTCGGCCATGATCCTGCAGAAATTAAAGGCGGACGCGGAGAGCTATCTCGGTGAGAAGGTGTCCGAGGCCGTAATTACCGTACCCGCATACTTTAACGATGCCCAGCGTCAGGCCACCAAGGACGCCGGCAAGATCGCGGGACTGGATGTAAAGCGGATCATCAACGAGCCGACGGCGGCTGCGCTTGCCTATGGTCTGGATAATGAAAAGGAACAGAAGATCATGGTCTACGACCTCGGCGGCGGTACCTTCGATGTGTCCATTATCGAGATCGGCGACGGTGTTATCGAGGTGCTTGCGACCAACGGCGATACGCATCTCGGCGGCGATGATTTTGATAACCGCGTGACCCAGTGGATGATCGACGAATTCAAGAAGGCGGAGGGTGTGGATCTCTCCGGCGACAAGATGGCGATGCAGCGCTTAAAGGAAGCGGCGGAGAAGGCCAAGAAGGAGCTGTCCTCGGCAACGACGACGAACATCAACCTGCCCTTCATTACAGCGACCAACGAGGGCCCGAAGCATTTCGATATGAACCTGTCACGGGCGAAATTCGACGAGCTGACCCATGACCTTGTGGAAAAGACCGCGGTTCCTGTGCAGAACGCCATGAAGGACGCGGGACTGACCAACGCGGATATCGGCCAGGTGCTCTTGGTCGGCGGCTCCACCCGTATCCCGGCTGTGCAGGACAAGGTAAAGCAGTTGACCGGGAAGGAGCCCAGCAAGTCCCTGAACCCCGACGAGTGCGTGGCGCTCGGCGCTTCGATCCAGGGCGGCAAGCTGGCCGGCGATGCCGGTGCCGGCGACATCCTGCTCCTTGACGTAACGCCCCTGTCTCTTTCCATCGAGACCCAGGGAGGCGTGGCAACGAGGCTGATCGAACGGAATACGACGATCCCGACCAAGCACAGCCAGGTCTTCTCTACGGCGGCGGATAACCAGACCGCGGTGGATATCAACGTCCTCCAGGGTGAGCGGCAGTTCGCGCGGGACAACAAGTCCCTCGGCCAGTTCCGTCTGGACGGCATCCCGCCGGCTCCGAGAGGGATCCCGCAGA
>JAFSXC010000015.1 GCA_017450105.1 Lachnospiraceae bacterium
CACGCGATGGGGAACTCCTGCGGAGGAATGCATAAATATACGGAGCTGGCCGAGAGGGAGCCGCGCTTCCAGGGCGGCTTTATCTGGGACTTTGCCGATCAGGCGTTGTGGAAAAAGGACCCGTACGGCGGGTGGTATGCTGCTTACGGCGGCGATTTCGGCGACCGCCCTCATGACGGCAACTTCTCCGGGAACGGTCTGGTCTACGCCGACCATACGCCTTCGCCGAAGCTTCAGGAGGTAAAATACAACTACCGGAATCTGGAGATCCGGCTGACCGCCGACAGCTTTACCGTGATCAATAAACACCTCTTTACCGATGCCGGGGAATTCTTATGTACGGTAGCTCTTCTGGAAAACGGGACGGAGGTTTTGTCCGTGCCGGCGGAATGTGAGGTGGAGCCTCTTTCCCGGGAAACCTTCCCGCTGCCGGAGGAGATTGTGCAGGAAATAAAGGATCGAAGGGAAGCGGCTCATACCCTGAACCGTGAGGAGAGCGAAGTTGTTCTTGGGGTTTCGTTTCTGCTGGAGGAGCCTGCGCCCTGGGCGCCGGCGGGTACGGAGATCGCCTTCGGCCAGCTCGTGCTTCCGAAGGAGAGAAGGGTGGTTCGATGTGACAGGCCGCTTCGCATTGTCCGGGGACCGCAGAACGTGGGTGTGTACGGAGACGATTTTTCCGCTCTGTTTTCCTCGAAGCTTTGGGGCCTGGTTTCCTACCGCTATGCGGGAAAGGAAATGCTTCCGAAGAAGCCGATGCCGAACTTCTGGAGGGCGCCGGTGGATAACGATTACGGCAGCCTGTTCCAGTTCCGTTCTGCCGAGTGGAAGCTGGCCAGCCTCTATGCCGGTGTAAAAAAGGAGGAGGGCGCTTCGGATGCTTACCCGGAGGTGGAGGAGGAAGCAGGATCGGTGCGGGTTTCCTTCCGCTATGATCTCCCGACGAAGCCGGAGACGGAATGTTTGGTTTCCTACCGCGTTTACGGGGACGGGACTGTCGAGACAACGCTTCGGATGGAGCAAAATCCCGCGATCGGGGAGCTCCCGGCGTTTGGAATGCAGCTTTTTATGGATGCGGATTTTGACAGGATCGAATGGTACGGCCGCGGCCCGAAGGAGACCTATGCGGACCGGAAGCGGGGCGGAAAATTCGGGGTCTATCAGGAGACGGCGATGGACGCGTTTGCCCCCTATCTGAGGCCTCAGGAATGCGGTAATAAATGCGATGTCCGTTGGGCAAGAGTAACGGACAGGAAGGGAAGAGGCCTTCTTTTCTCCTCGGAGTCGATGAGCTTTTCGGCCCTGCCCTGGACCAGCCATGAGCTGGAGAACGCGGACCATGCATGGGAGCTTCCGAAGCCGCGGTATACCGTGGTAACGGCCTCTCTCCAGCAGCTCGGCGTCGGCGGGGATGACAGCTGGGGCGCCCGTGTCCATCCGGAATACAGGCTTCCCGAGGAGGGAGAGCTTTCGTTTACCTTTTGTTTTAAAGGGCTCTGATGGAGCCCGGATAAGGAACTGAATACCGTCAGCGGGTGTTCTCTGGCCGCTTACGGGATTCGCATCCGACCGGATTAAGCCAGATATTAACTGGTGTTTATAGAGGAGAAGGCTATGAAGACAGAAGAAATGGTGGCAAAATTTAAAGAGGTGTTCGGAGCGGGAGGCGACATCCGGGTTTATTTTGCGCCGGGCAGGGTGAACCTCATCGGCGAGCATACGGATTACAATGGCGGCCATGTGTTTCCCTGCGCGCTGACCCTCGGGACCTACGGGGTGGTACGAAAGAGCATGGATCATAACCTCCGTTTCTATTCCCTGAATTTTGAAGACAGGGGGATATTGGAGAGCAGCATCGATGAACTGAAGCCGGACCCGGAGCTGTTTTGGGCGAACTATCCGAAGGGCGTTTTGTGGGCCTTTGACGAAAAGGGAATGCGTGTGGATTACGGCTTCGACCTTCTGATCTGGGGCAATATTCCGAACGGCTCCGGGCTTTCCTCCTCCGCGTCTCTGGAGGTGCTGACGGGGACCCTGCTTAAGGACCTGTACGGCTTTGATGTGGAAAACGAGGGGATCGCGCTCTTGTGCCAGCGGTCCGAGAACCACTACAACGGCATGAACTGCGGGATCATGGACCAGTTTGCCTCGGCTATGGGAAAGAAGGATCACGCGATCTTTCTGGATACCGCGACGCTGGAATATGAATACGCGCCGGTAAAGCTCCGGGACCAGAAGATCGTCGTAACCAATTCCAGGGTCAAGCATTCGCTTGTGGATTCCGCCTACAACGATCGGCGGAGAGAATGTGAAACCGCGCTGAAGGAGCTGAAAAAGGCGATGCGGATCAAGACCCTCGGAGAGCTTACCGAGGAGGAGTTTGACAGTATACAGGACGCG
Organism: Lachnospiraceae bacterium; assembly: GCA_017450105.1. Taxonomy (GTDB): domain Bacteria; phylum Bacillota; class Clostridia; order Lachnospirales; family Lachnospiraceae; genus RUG12461. The sequence continues at coordinate 2,398 of JAFSXC010000015.1, forward strand.
ATCCCGGATGCGGTTCGAAGGAAGAGAGCGAAGCACGCGGTGTATGAAAACCGCCGGACCATCCGGGCCGTGGAGGCGTTGAAAAAGAATGATCTCGCCGCGTTCGGAAGGCTGATGAATGAATCCCATATCTCGCTCAGGGATGATTACGAGGTATCCTGCGAGGAGATTGACTGTCTGGTGGAAACGGCCTGGAGAGTGGACGGCGTTCTGGGCTCCCGGATTACCGGCGGCGGCTTCGGAGGCTGTACGGTCAGCATCGTGGAAAACGCTGCCGTGGAGGAATTTGAAAGGAAGGTTTTGGAGGAGTATAAAATACGCTTTAACCGGGAGGGAGAGGTGTATGTGGTGGACATCGGCGGCGGACCGGAAAGGATAGTCTGATATGGTTTATGAAGAGCTTTTTTCGCTTTGCGATTACGGATTGGCTACGGGCCTGATCGAAGAGGAGGATTATGTTTATACGGCGAACCGGCTTCTGGAGAAGTTAAAGCTCCCGGCCCCGGGAGAGGGGGAAAACCCTCTCCGTGAAAAGAAGATCAAAACCAGGGAGGAAGCGGAAAACGCGCTGGAGGGAATATTAAAGGCGCTTCTGGACGATGCCGTATCCCGGGGCGTTCTGGAGGACGGAATTACCGAACGGGATCTTTTTGATACGGAGCTGATGAGCGTTCTGACGGAAAGACCTTCGGATGTGATCCGTAAGTTTCATGCGCTCTATGAACAGAACCCGAAGGAGGCGACGGACTATTATTACCGCTTCAGTCAGGACACGGATTATATCCGGCGCTACCGCGTGAAAAAGGATCTGAAATGGACGACCGAAACAAAGTACGGAACGCTGGATGTTTCGATTAATCTGAGCAAGCCGGAGAAGGACCCGAAGGCCATCGCCGCGGCGAAGAACTCGCCACAGGCCGGATATCCGAAGTGCCTTCTTTGCCGGGAGAACGAGGGCTATGCCGGGCGGATGAACCATCCCGCCAGAGGAAACCACCGTCTGATCCCGATCACGATTAACGGCAGCGCCTGGTTCCTGCAATACTCCCCCTATGTCTATTATAATGAGCACTGCATCTGTCTGAACAGCGAGCATGTGCCGATGAAGGTGGAGAGGGCGACCTTCGCGAAGCTTCTCGATTTCGTCGCGCAGTTTCCCCATTATTTCGTGGGCAGCAACGCCGACCTCCCGATCGTCGGCGGCTCTATCCTGGCCCATGACCATTTCCAGGGCGGAAACTATGAATTTGCGATGGCCAGGGCTGAAAGCGAAAGAGAGATCCGGTTTCCGGGTTTTTCGGATGTCTCGGCCTGTATCGTCAAATGGCCGCTGTCGGTGATCCGGATCGCTGCAAAGGACAGGGAACGGCTTGCTGCGCTTGCGGATAAGATTCTGGGTGCATGGCGGACCTATACGGATGAGGCAGCGTTTGTCTATGCCGAAACGGACGGGGAGCGGCACAATACGATCACACCGATCGCCAGAAAACGGGGGGATAACTTCGAGCTCGATCTGGTGCTTCGGAACAATATCACAACGGAGGAATTTCCGGACGGGGTTTACCACCCCCACCGGGAGCTCCACCACATCAAAAAAGAGAATATCGGCCTGATCGAGGTCATGGGGCTCGCGATCCTGCCGGGCAGGCTGAAGAGCGAAATGGAAAGGCTCGGAAGGGTTCTTGTGGAGGGAGGCGATCCCGCAGAGGATGAGGACCTGAAAAAGCATGCTCCCTGGGCCGAAGAGCTTCGTACAAGGTATACGGATTTTAGCCGTGAGAATGTCTGGGAGATTTTGAAGAAGGAGATCGGGCTGGTATTTGAGCGCGTTCTGGAGGATGCCGGGGTTTATAAATGTACGGCAGAGGGTCGGGAAGCTTTTTTACGGTTTGCAGAGAGTGTTGGCCGGGATCCGGGAAAGGGATAGGTTTTTCATAGCCGCGTTAACCGGGCGGGAGGAGAGGACATGAAGGAACAGTACATCGTGACTGGCATGAGCTGCGCAGCTTGTCAGGCGAGAGTGGAGAAGGCGGTGCAGGGGGTCCCGGGGGTGAAGGAATGCTCGGTGAGCCTTTTGACCAATTCGATGGGAGTCGAGGGTACGGCTTCGGCCGAAGCCATTATCCGGGCAGTGGAAAAGGCGGGATATGGGGCGGCGAGGAAGGAGGCCGGAGAAAGGAAACACAGCGGCTCCCTTTACGCGGCGGAGGAAGAGGCGCTGAAGGACCGGGAAACGCCGGTGCTGAAAAAGCGTCTTATTCTATCCCTCATTTTTCTGCTTGCCCTCATGTATATTTCGATGGGACATACGATGCTGCATTTCCCGCTGCCGCCGGGGCTCTCGGGGAACCCCTGGGCGCTTACTCTGACGGAGCTGCTGCTTGCGGTCTGCGTTATGATCGTAAACCGTAAATTCTTTACGAGCGGCTTTTCTGCTCTTTTCCACAGGGCGCCCAACATGGATACGCTGGTGGCCCTTGGCTCTTCCGTTTCCTTCGGCTGGAGCCTGGCGGTGTTTTACCGGATGTGCCAACTGGCCGCTGAAGGCGGTGGAATGGAAGCGGCCATGGAGCTGTTCCACAAGGAGCTCTATTTTGAATCCGCGGCCATGATCCCGGCCCTGATTACTGTGGGAAAGCTCCTGGAGGCGGTTTCGAAGGGGAGAACGACGAATGCCCTGAAAAGCCTTCTGGCGCTGGCGCCGAAGACGGCGGTGGTTCTAAGGAACGGGGCGGAGGTGGAGGTCCCCGTCGAGGAGGTTTCGGTCGGGGATGTGTTTGTGGTCCGGCCGGGAATGAGTATTCCGGCGGACGGGATTGTGACCGAGGGCTATAGCGCGGTCAACGAAGCGGCCCTGACCGGAGAATCTGTTCCCGTCGATAAGAAAGAGGGGGACCGGGTCAGCACGGGGACCATGAACGAATCCGGGTTTTTAAGATGCCGGGCTGTGGCGGTCGGGGAGGATACCTCGCTTTCTGCGATCATCCGGCTGGTGAGTGACGCGGCAGCGACGAAGGCGCCGATCGCCCGGATCGCGGACAGGATATCGGGGATCTTTGTGCCGGCGGTGATCGCGATCGCGGTCCTTGTGATCGTTATCTGGCTTCTTCTGGGAGAGAGCGTCAGCTTTGCTCTTGCGCGCGGGATCTCCGTGCTTGTGATCTCGTGTCCTTGTGCGCTCGGACTGGCCACGCCGGTGGCGATCATGGTCGGGAACGGCCTCGGCGCGAGGAACGGGATCCTGTTCAAGACCTCGGAGGCGCTGGAGTTAATCGGAAGAACCGCGATCGTCGCGCTGGATAAGACGGGCACACTTACAGAAGGGAAGCCTGTGGTGACGGCGATTTATACTGCCGATGGTGTGTCGGAGCAGGAGCTTTTACAAAAGGCGGCTGCGCTTGAAAAAAAGAGTCAGCATCCTTACGCGCTTGCGATCCTTGCGGAGGCCGGGGCGAGGGGGATAACGCCGCCGGATGCCGAAGACTTTCAGAATATCCCCGGGAAGGGGCTTATCGGGAGCCTGGAGGGGAAGATGGTCAGAGGAGGAAATGCGGCTTACCTTGCCGATGCGTTAAGCGGGAACGGGGAAGCAGAGGCGTTTCTGGAGAAAAGCGCATCCGGTGGAAGGACGCCGCTTGTGTTTGCGGAGGAAGGGCGGTTGCTCGGGATCGTGGCGGTCGCGGATACCTTAAAGAGTGATTCCGCAGAAGCCGTACGGGAATTTCAAAAGCAGGGGCTCGAGGTCGTCATGCTTACCGGGGACAACGAGAAAACGGCGAAGGCCGTGGCCGCGGAGGCCGGGATCGAACGCGTGGAGGCCGGGATCCTGCCGGAGGAAAAGAGCACGGTGATCCGGCGGCTCCAGAAAGAGGGCCGGGTGGCCATGGTCGGCGACGGGATCAACGATGCGCCGGCGCTGGTGACGGCGGATGTCGGGATCGCGATCGGTGCGGGAACGGATGTGGCGCTGGAGAGCGCGGACGTTGTGCTGGTAAACGGGTCGCTTCGGGATGCTTCCGCAGCGGTAAGGCTGGGCCGCGCAACCAGAAGGAACATCCTGCAGAACCTGTTCTGGGCCTTCTTCTATAACCTGATCTGCATTCCGCTGGCGGCGGGGGCGTTCGCGGTGAAGCTGAATCCGATGATCGCGGCGGCGGCCATGAGCTTATCCAGTGTAACGGTGTGTCTGAACGCGCTGCGGCTGAATCTGTTTCAGCTTCGTGATCCGTCAAAGGACAGGCCGATAAAACAAAAAAATGGAGCGAAAAGCATAACAGAAAGGAAGGACACAATGGAAAAAACAGTTAAGATCGAGGGGATGATGTGTGAGCACTGCGAGGCGACGGTAAAGAAGGCGCTGGAGGCGCTGCCGTTTGTGGAATCGGCGGTTACGAGCCATAAGGAGGGAACCGCGGTCCTGACCCTGAACGGCGAGCTGGATGAGGCGGCCGTGAAGAAGGCGGTGGAAGATAAGGACTATAAGTATCTGGGATAGACAGAGCATAAAAAACGCATTGAGCTTGAAGAGCAAGGGGGATAATTATGGATCAGAATGTGACGTATGATGACATGAGCGATATGATCGCGGGAATGATGCAGAGCATCGTGGAGGACTATGGAGACGAGGCCGGCGAGAAGGCCACTCAGAAAGAAAACCCGGCGCAGGACGAAGAACCGGAAAGCTGAAAAATCATGACAAAAACAGGGAAAACAAAAAAACTGATCCTGGCCATTATCCTTTTGGCGGCCTGTGTGGTCTGCTTTGTGCTTCTGTTTCTGAAGTTCGGGCCGAAGGCGGAGAAGGGTTCGAAGGCCTATGTGCTTGAGGTGAAGGGGATCGAAAAGAGCGCGAAATATGAAGGAAGGACGGATGCTGAGTTTTTGTCCGGTCTGATGGATGAGCTGCAGGAGAAGAAGGACTTTTCCTATCGGGGAACCGGCAGCGATTACGGGCTTTATATTTATGCGGTGAACAGAGAAGAAGCAAACGACGCAAATAAGACCTATTGGGCGATCTATGTAAACGGGGAGTACGGCATGTACGGAGCGGATTCCCAGCCGGTCAGCGACGGGGATACCTTTATTCTGGCGCTGGAAAGCTATGAATAAAAAGCCTCTCCTGTCTGTAAGAGATGTGGCCGTCCTCGGCATTATGACCGCTGTGCTCGAGGCGGCAAAGCTGGCGTTGGATTTTCTGCCCAACGTGGAGCTGGTAACCCTTCTTTTGATGGTGTATACGATCTTTTACGGCGGGAAAACCCTGATCGTGGTCCTGGCCTTTACCCTGATCGAGTGCTTTACGAAGGGGATCCATGTATGGGTCATCATGTATCTTTATATGTGGCCCCTTCTGATCCTGATCGTGTATCTGGCGAACAAACGCGGAGCGGGGCATCTGTTTTACTGCATCCTGGCCGCCTTCTACGGCTTGTTCTTCGGGTTGTTCTGCTCGATTCCCTATCTTTTTATCGGGGGAATATCCATGGCCTTTACCTGGTGGATCGCGGGCATCCCGTATGATCTGGTTCACTGCATCAGCAATTTCATTCTCTGCCTGATCCTGTTTCGGCCGCTCTGCGCCGTTATGAGAAGGGTAAAAGAAATGTCACCGCAAAAACGCCGGTGACATTTTTGAATCCTTTCCGGATCAAAACAGATCCTGCCGTTTCTTGGCCGCGGCGATGGCTCGGACCTGACGGAACCGCGTCAGCATTTTTTCCGTATTGGCATCGCCCTTGAACTGCTTTAACGTATCCTCATCTACCTTGATCCGGTTATCCATGGTTTTCATCACATCTACGATCTGGATATTTTTTGACACATTCGGATCGGCTAGATCGTATAATTTGTTGTCGGAGAACTGCAAAATTACGGGATGCATAAAGTCTACGGGATTCTCCTCGACCACGAGAGCCTTCCCCCCGGTCGAAAGATCCACGGAACACCCCGGGGGAAGCAGATGGATCGCGGAGATCAGCGCATTCACAGAGGTCCGGTCATAGATCTCCTTATGCTTTTTCAGATGCTGGACCGCAAGAACGTCCGAGATCGGCTCTTCCTCCAGATTCATGGCGGTCATACGGTCATAGGCGTCCGCCACCCGGATCAGCTTCGTACCGGGATGCCATTTCATCGAGCTTAAGCGGTCGTGCATGGCCGGATCGCTTCCGGTCACAAGCTGGCTTACGAGCTCGACGGTACCCTTCGGAAGAGAGGAATAATTCGGCTCGGACTTTAAGACCTCGAAGCCCTTACGCCGGGCGGCCTGAAGGCGGATCTTCTCCTCGCCGTCGTAGCGGTGGGCCGTCATCATCTGGCCTTTTTCGAGAAAAAGATAGCCCATATCGTAAAGAAGGGCGGTTGTGATATAACGGAACTGGTCGTTGTAGGAGGCCTGCAGGATATTGGACATCATCGCGGTCAGGATCGCGACGTTGATCGCGTGCTTGTAGGCATAGTCCGAGGTACTCCGGATGGACTGGGTAAAGTTGATCTTATGGTCCATGGTCGCGTATTTCCGGAGGATCGTCTGGGTCAGCCGCGTCAGGCTTTTCGGCTCCTCATATTTCAGGAGGGAATCCATGATCTCCTTGATCTGGAACACGGCGACGGTCTGGAACTGCTCGAATTCCTTGTCCTCCTCCGAAATGGGCGGCAGGGGCTCCGCGGGCTCCAGGATAAAGATCCCGATCAGATTAAAGTTACGGATGCTGTTGATCCCCTTATTGGTCAGCTTCGTATCCCGGTCGTAGAGCATAACGCCGGTTTTGGAATAAATTGGCTTTGCGAGCCGCATCCCGCTTTTCAGCTTTTCGGTTTCTACAAACTGCATGGCCGAACCTCCGAAAGATAAAAATAGTAAAAGCCGAGTCATTTGCTGCTTATGTGTATTTTAGCACATTGAATCTTTGCAAACAATCATATATAATTTCCGGGGATGAAAAAGAATCGACAAAGAACAAAACTGAATAAGATAATCGCGCTGGTTACGACAGCCGTACTCGGAGTGTCCGCCCTTTCGCCGGTTTATGCCGCGAAGACGGCGACGGAGACGAAGATTGACGAGCAGAACGAGAAGATCGAGGATCTGAAGGAGCAGCAGGAGGCGGCAGAGGAGGCCGTGGAGCAGCTCCAGCAGATCAAGGACGGAATGGAGAATCAGCTCTCGGGTCTGAACGAGGACTTAAGCGAGCTCAGCGATTCCATTGAAGAGCTTTCGACCCAGATCCTCCGCAAGGAGGAGGAGATCGACGCGAAGCAGGCCCAGATCGACGAGGCGTCCGCGGAGCTGGAGCAGTCCGTCGCAAAGCAGGATCAGCAGTATGAGGATATGAAAAAGAGGATCCGCTTTATGTATGAATACAGCCAGGGCTCGGTCTATATGTCTCTTTTGAGTACGGGGTTCTCCAACTTCATAAGCAAGTCGGAGTATATTAAGGATCTGACCGCCTATGACCGGAAGATGCTGGAGGAATATAAGGCCGTGACGGCAGAGGTGATCGGGAAAAAGACGGCGCTCGAGAAGGAGCAGGCGGAGCTGGTCGCAGCGAAGAAGGAGCTGACCGGGCTCGAGGACGAAACGAAGAAGCAGAAGGAGGAGGTAACCGCCTCCATCCAGGAAACCAGGGAGGACATAGCGGAGTCCCTGGAGGATATAGAGGACGCCCAGGCCATAGCGGACGCCATTGACCAGCAGCTTCAGGAGGCCATAGCCTATGAGGCGGAGCTGGAAAAGAAAAAAGCGGCAGAGGATGCAGCGCGGATAGCCGCGATCAAGGCCGCCGAGGAAGCGAATAAAAACCGTCAGGCCGTCGTCGTAAGCGACTCCTCAGACGCGGAGCTCCTGGCCGCGCTGATCTACTGCGAGGCCGGCGGCGAGCCCTATGAAGGGCAGCTCGCCGTGGGAAGCGTAGTAATGAACCGCGTACGCTCGGCTTCATTCCCGAATACGGTGTCCGGAGTAATCTACCAAAGCGGCCAGTTTACCCCCGCCGCCTCCGGCCGGCTCGCCACTGTCCTTGCCAACAACCTTACCACGAACTCTTGTCGCAGTGCCGCCAATTCGGTTTTGGCGGGGAATATACCGTACCCGAATTATTTGTATTTTCGGTCAGCGAGGGTGTCGTTGCCGGGAGTTGCAGTTACTTGGATTGGGAATCAGCAGTTTTATTAAGCCACGAGGCAAGCACAACCCAGACACGAGGGCCATGCAGCTCGGCGGCTTGGCCCCTTCCGAAAGTCCCAGAGGAGAAAGCTCGCTTTCTCCTCCGG
>JAFSXC010000016.1 GCA_017450105.1 Lachnospiraceae bacterium
TCCGAAGCGCTCCCCTTATAGGCCGTCAAAGTAATAATCCGAGTATCCTCGTCCAGAATGTATTCCCAGTCTTCGGTGATGGGCTCCTCCTCCTCAGTCTCAGTCTCCGGCTCCGGGTCCGGGGTCGGGGTGGGAGTGGGACGAGGCAGTTCCGGTTCGGGGTCGGGTTTTTTCAAAGTGAAGTAGCCGGGATTGCCATGACTTGAGTCGTCGATACGGGCATACTTGGAACTTATCATATCTTCATAATCCTGAGTATCCCTACACGCTTCCTCAATAGATTTATAGGATGTCCCACTTCCACCCACCAAAGACTCGCAATATGTGAACATAGGTACATCATATCCTTGGTTCTTGGCTCTTTCATAAAGATCACAGTTCTCACTAGCATATATTGTAGTTAGCCTTTCACAATTGCAAAACATATTTACGGCATCTGTCAAGTTAGAAAAATTCCATCCGGAAATGTTTACTTCCTCTAGATAAGAGTCAGCATAAAAGTCAGCGCAAAACAAGCTGTTCATATTCGTCACGAGCGACGTATCCCATGCAGAAAGATCCAGTTTTTTCAGAGCATTACACTCACGGAAAAAATTTTCCATACTTCCGGAAACAATTACTCTGGAAGACTCTAGTTCCTCCAGCCCCGTAAGAAAACCAAACCCGGGCACTTCATACCCATCCGGGCAATCAATCATCAAGCCATCTCCGAGTGTTATTTCCTTAATATTTTCATTTCCTCCTACGGTTTCCAAAACCACCTTGTACGTGTTCGCCCCGAGCGTAACCGTAGCAGGGATCGAAAGTTCCGTCGCAGCTCCATCGTATCCTTTTAAGCGGACTGTTTTCGCAAAAGTATCTGCTTCTATGTTCCAACCCACAAGAGAAGGGGAAAACGCATCTGCGCTAATCTTCGTAAAATATCCCGGAGACAAAGAAGATGGTCCCTGATCCGGTCGGGCATATTCCAGGCCCACTTTTTGAGAGTTATAAGTTGTGCCTTTTCCTCCTTTTATGGCTGAACAACCTACAAACATGTTTGTATGATCAGATGTACTATTTTGGTCTAATTCCCAGTCCGCATATATCGTATCCAACTTATTGCAGTTTTGGAACATAGATGCTGTATTCGGAGGATTCTCCTCCATATCGGTAACAACCCTCGGCACCCATCCGTTTAGATCAACATAGGTAAGCGAAGTACAGTCTTTGAACATATTCTTCATACTTTCTATACTACTTACTTCCCAGTCAGCTAGAAAAGCGGTCGTTAATTTACTGCATCCGCTGAACATGGACTCCATATTATGTTCGCCGATCTGTACTATTACAGGGTTATCGTTATCACTTGATCCTTCGATTGTCTTTACCGTTTCTAATTCTGAGCAGGGAGAAAACAGGCCACAATCGCTCGTTACCAAACTTACGTTGTTAACAATCAACCCTTGGTTGATGGTAACACCTTCTTGAATAGATATGGAGGTAAGAGAATCACATTTAGAATCTCTCGACGGTAAAGCCATAGACGATAAGATCACCGGGCAAGACATCATTTCTCCTTGATTGACCGGGTCCGGGCATTCCATCATGCTCGGAATAATGATACTTGTGGCATCTTCTGCCTGTGTACCTTTATAGTTTTCCAACACAATTAGGTTTATATTTTGTATATACTGAGTTGTAATTTCATAGTCCCAGTCCTGAAAGGTTGTAACTACCGGCTCATTCTCATCAGCCTGCACCTTCTCCGGCGCATAGGCGCCGACTTCAACGGAAACACTCCCATCCTCCCTCTGCTCAAACCCGATATCCGGGCAGATCGAAGATGCAAGCGCTGCTGTCAAGATCCATGCAAGTCCTCTTTTCCATCCGATTTTTTTCATTTTGTCCCTCCAAATTTCCGAGATTTAAATATCCAATCGTATATACGAGTCATCCTTCGATAGGTAACCTCTCACGCTCTTAAGTATTATATATTATTTCCCACTCCCATACAAGGAAAAAAGGCAGCTCGGTCCGCATTTTTCCACAGCGTAGTTGCCGCCCACCCCCCACGCTCCCGTCAAATACGAACAGTACCTGCCGGTCAGCCACCCCCAAACCTTTTTCCCTCAAAACAGATAGTTTTTCCACAACAACTATGGTAAAATGACCTTTAAGGGATGCCCATGTTACGAAGCAAAGACGAAAGGAGCAAGTATGAAAGCAGGACTCATCAATGATGAAAACATGCCACTCTTCGAGGGGTTCTTAAGTCCCTGGATCTCCGAGCATAGAGGAAACGGAGAGCCCATGGAATTTATCGGCCTCACGGACGAGGAAACCGCCGTCGGTGCGCTGGCCGTATCCTTTCTCTTCGGAAACCCGGAGATCATCTCGATCTATGTAGCCCCGGAATACCGCAACAGGGGCGGCGGCTCTCTTCTCCTGAAAACGGTGGAGCAGATTGCAAAGGACGAAGAACTCTATCTGACGGCTGCTTTTACAATTCCCGGGGACGAAGGCAGGGAGCTTGCCCGCTTCTTTGCGTCTCATGGATACAATCGTGTGGTGGAGTGGCCGAAGATCTTTCGTTTTTCCCTTCTGGAGCTGTCCGAAACGCTGAGGGACCTGCCCTACAGCTCCGATATGGTGGAGAAGATCGTCTCCCTGTCCTCCCTGACCAATATCCAGCTCCGTGATTACAGTTCCAGGGCCTATCAGAAGGGACTTCCCACCCCGCAGGGCGGTTTCCAGTCCACCAATGTCGACAGGGGCCTCTCGATGATCTCCTTGAAGGAGAACGATCAGGTAAACGGCTACATCATTATCGAAAAAACCGGGAATGCCTCCATCTCCGTTCCCGCGTTTTATCAGAAGATCATCGGCGGCCGGACCGGGATCTACCTTATGAAGGCTGCCTTTCAGGAAGCGGCAAAGCATTTTACGCCGAAAACGGAGATCCTGACCTATTGTATTTCGCCCTCATCCGTACATTTGATCAAACATTTTGTCCCTAATGCGGAAAATGAATCGTATCTATATCAAAAGCTGTTTTGAAACGCATAAGCGCAAAAACGTTCAGAAAAGGAATTGAGGAGGTTCTCAAATGGAAGCAGATGGACTGCAGCTTAAGAAGGAAGATGAACTCAACGCTCTGAAGCTTGAGAAGGAAGTGCTTCAGCAGGAGAAGAAGCAGACAAAGCCCGAGCAGGAAAACGGGGCGCAGGAAAACAAAAAGCAGGAAGAGATCAAAAATATCATGGCTCCCACCGCTCTGGCCACGTTCGAGCAGTTCCGTGAAGCCTTAAAGACGCATACGGAAATCGCCCGAGCCGAAAGAGCGGCAAACGGCGGAAAGATCCCGGAATTTATCCCCGCCAACCGCGGCTTTGGCGGCTGGAAAGCGCGGAAGAAGGATGAAATTGCCGTATGGTGGAAGAAAAAGAAGGGAGGCGCTCCTACGCTGGACCTCTACTCCTATCGTATTGCGGAAAAGCTGGATACCCTGGAGGGGGAGGAGCTTCGGCAGAAGGAGGAGCGGGAAAAAAACCATCAGCCGGAGCCGGCTCCCGCATCCATGGGAGACATCATTCAGGACGCCCTGAGCTGGAAGCTTTCCTGGTCCATGATCGATCCGCGGTATTTCTACCACAACGCGGAAAAGGTGCAGTCCATGTTCCGCAATGCGCGGCGGCTGAAGTACGCCCTTGATTCCGGGGATGAATCGTTAAAGGATATTCCGAAGGAGAAGCAGAAGGTGCTGAACGCCATCGTCAACGCGGTTTCCATCCTGTATATTGCCTTCGAGAACAATATGCTGAGCCACGGCGTGTCGATCCGGGGGAAAGCAGGCGAGAAGCTCCTCCGGAGGGAAAAAACCAGTAAACCGACCATGAAGGAATGCCGGGCATACTTTCGCCAGAGCATGAGAGAGCTCCGTAATCTGGAGCAAAAGGCGAACCTGTCGATCCATGAGCTCGCGGAGGCCAATGAAACTGAGCTGAAATCACAATACATTGTGGCGAAGGATCAGCTCCCCGCTCTTCTCGCGTCCCAGGAAACGCAATATATAAATTCCGGAAACGCGCGTTTTGTCGACGGACTCGTCGTGAGCCTGAAAAATTACAGAAATGAACCGCCGGAGCGTGTAGCCAAAATCTACAAAAACCTTTCTGCGATGATTAAAACGGCTCCTAAGGAGGAAGAGAACAAGGCCTTCTGTCAGGAGATGGAAAACATCTTCCGGGATATCCTTACCTGGGACATGAACGAGTTTGAGTATCACGGAGCATCGGATCTGGCACATCCGGATTATCTGAGGAAGCGTCAGAAGCTGTATCTCGTCTTCGAGCTGGACAATGCCTTCAAATACTACAAAAAAATCCGTGATAACCAGGAGACGAAGGAAAGCTTATGTTCCATTTCCGATGCCCTGTATCAGGAGGCGAGCGCCAGGATGTACACCCTGCAGGCCCTGCACTCCTTCCACGACATCGCAGAGCGCCTGATCGCCCTGAATACGGATAAGTCTGTGGAAGAATGGTATGAAATGTCCTCCGACCAGATCAGCACATTAGCAAGCTCCTACAAAGGGGAGAATGAGAAACAGTTCCGGGATGTGGTTATGTCTCTCGGCGTGATGAAATTCGCCGGCGAGAGCGGAAGCAACATCCTTTATCATCCCGGGAAAACCAGCGTGAATGCGCTTCTGAAAGAGAACCGGAAGGATACCGGGGCCCCTGACAATCTTGACCAGTTCATAAAGGAGGATGCAAAAAAGAACGAACAGGAAGCCCTGGCCATCAAAGATGAAACGAAATTCAGAAAGCATATCTCGGAGAGGGTTCTCCTGAGACTTCGAACCATGGACCCCACGAATCTGTCCGAGCTCGTCTCAACCTGGAAATACTATTCTCAGGAGCTGAGTGGTAATATGCAGCTTGCCAAGCAGCATGGCTTCAGCGAGGAACAGGCCAACTGGTTCTCGTCAGAAATTTATAACACGGTCTCGGATTATTTGGAAAGCTATATGGGCCGGGATCTGATCAACTCCATGTGCGATCATATAGCAGAGCTCAACGCCCCTCTCCTGGTGGTATTCAGGGAGGTGATGAAGGAGAGCGTTCCGGAGGATTTCCATGAGCCCCTCGTGCAGAGAGAGGAAGAAACCGACCAGTCCTTTGCGGATAGAAAGGAAGCACTAAGGGCGCAGTACTACGCACTGAAACTCAAGAACACTGAGGTCGTTCAGAAGGTACTCGTATCCCAGCAGCTGCCCGACATGTTTATTCACGACAGATTCCCACAGGCCCTGTCGGACGGGTATCAGGTACAGTATTCGGCTACGGAAACTGTCGGTGATATGATGACAGAAAAATTACAGAATTGGGCTAATGAGAACATCAAGGATCAAAAAGAACGCGAATTGTTCCGCGCGGTCTCGGTTATGCTGCCTTTCTCCAACACATCAGGGTTCCCGATGATAAAGGCGGAGAAATCGGAAGAGTTTTTCCGGGAGATCAACCAAAAGAATGCCGAAAAGGTCGAGAGTTTTCTCACCGATTTCTTCCGTTAGGAACACGAATATAATAAAGTATTTATTTGCACCGGGGTTTTGTTATGGACAGAAATATGGAGCCGCAGAGCGCGGTCAGGGAAAGAACGGAAGACGAAGTAAGAGAGCCGAAGCGCTATCGGGTCGTGATGCTGAACGATGATTTTACGACGATGGATTTCGTGGTGGAGATTCTGATCGATCTGTTTCAGAAGGACCCGGCGACAGCGAAAGCCATTATGATGGATGTACATAAAAAGGGCCGCGGAATTGTCGGAAGCTATCCCTACGATATTGCGCGGACGAAGACGGATCAGGCGCTCTCCCGGGCGCGTGCCGAGGGCTATCCGTTTCAGATGGAGGTAGAGGAGGAATAAAGGTGGAGCTGAGTCCCGAAGCGTCCCTGATCGTACAGGGCGCCATGCGTTATGCAAAAAAACATCATCAGGAGCTCGTCACGCCGGAGACGGTGCTGCTTTCCATGTGCGCCTTTGAAGGGTTTGCCCACTCGTTTTCGGAGTGCGGCGGGAATATCCCGACACTGGTGCTGGAGCTGCGTCAGTATCTGAAGGAAAACGCGGGAGAGGGAAAGGATTCGGATCCGGTCTTCTCCGCCATGTGCAATCTCACGCTTTCGCTTGCGGCGCAGAGCGCGCTGAGCAGCGGGCGGGAGCAGGTCGGCCTCAGCCACCTCCTCTACGCCATGTGGCATATTCCGGAATGCTATGCGATCTATTTTATCCGTAAGCAGGGTGTGGAAAGGTCGGACCTTCTGCGTCTTCTCACAGACACTACGAAGGAGCAGGCCGGTCCCTCCATAAAACGGCCGGACGGGAAGAAGCGGCCCGCCATGGCGGAGAGCTGGAAGAGCTTCTGCCCCTGCTTAAACGATACCTTAAAGGATACCAATCCGCTGATCGGCCGGGAGGACGAGACCGAGCGGATGCTGGAGATCCTGTGCCGGAAGGATAAAAACAATGCCCTTCTGATCGGCGAGCCCGGCGTCGGGAAAACCGCCGTTGTCTTCGGGCTCGTGGATAAGCTCCGAAAGGGGAAGGTGCCCGGTCCGGCGAAAAAGTTCAAGGTCTTTTCCCTCGATCTCGGCGGGATGATCGCCGGAACGCAGTACCGCGGCGATTTTGAAAAGCGCTTTCAGAAGGCTCTGGCGGAGGTCAGTAAGGAGGAGGCACCGGTCATCTTCATCGATGAGATCCATAACCTTGCCGGGGCCGGGGCGACGGGCGATGGCTCTCTGGATGCGTCCAATATGTTAAAGCCCTATCTTGCGGAGGGTAAGATCCGCTTTATCGGCGCGACCACCTATGAGGAGCATAAAAAGCATTTTGAGAAAAACAAAAGCCTGGTACGGCGGTTCCAGAAGGTGGATATTAAGGAGCCGAGCGCGGAGGAGGCGCTTGCGATCCTGAAAGGTCTGAAAAAGCGATACGAGGAGTTCCACGGGATCACCTACCGAAAAGGGGTGCTGAAATATGCCGTGGCCATGAGCAAAAAATACATCAACGAGCGCTGTCTTCCCGACAAGGCCATCGACCTTCTGGATGAAGCGGGCGCTTATCGGAAGCTGCATCCGCTGCCCGGCGATAAGCAGGTTGTCGACAAAAAGGTGATCGCGGATATATTGACCCGGATCTGCCGGGTTCCGATCGGAACGGTTGAAACGGAGGAAATGAACGGGCTGGAGAATCTCGAGATCCGGATGAAGGAAGCGATCTTCGGCCAGAACGAGGCGGTCGATGAGGTGGTCAATGCCATCAAGTTTTCCCGGGCCGGGCTTTCGGATGAGACGAAGCCCCTCGCTTCTCTTCTCTTCGTGGGTCCCACGGGGGTCGGCAAAACCGAGGTGGCGAAGCGCCTTGCGGAGGTTCTCGGAAGCAGGCTGATCCGCTTTGACATGAGCGAATACATGGAGCAGCATGCGGTGGCGAAGCTCATCGGTGCCCCCGCCGGCTACGTCGGCTATGAGGAGGGCGGGATCCTGACCGAGGAGATCCGAAAGAACCCTTCGGCCGTGCTGCTTCTGGACGAGATCGAGAAGGCGCATCCCGACATCTTCCATGTGCTTCTGCAGGTCATGGATTACGCGACGCTGACGGATAACCAGGGCCGGAAGGCGGATTTTCGGAATGTGACGATCATCATGACCAGCAATGCAGGCGCAAACCGGCTCGGGAAGAACGGGATCGGGTTTGCAAGCGTAAGTCAGGACAACCAGGTCGTCATGGAGGCCGTAAAGCATACCTTCCAGCCGGAATTTCGGAACCGCCTTTCCAAGATCGTGGTCTTTTCCAGCATGAATGACGCGATGGCGGAGCTGATCGTGGAGAAGAAGCTTGCGGAGCTTTCGCGGCTTCTGTTAAAGAAAAAAATCCGTCTTGAGACGGATGCCAAAGCCAGGAAACGGATCAAGGACCGGGGCGTCAGCATCGAGTTCGGAGCGCGGGAAATCGACCGTGTGATCCGGAATGAGATCAAGCCGCTGTTTGTGGACGAGATCCTGTTCGGGGCCTTAAAGGACGGCGGGGTGATCCGTCTGAGCGTAAAGGACGGGAAGTTCTGTTTTGATGCGGAAGGGCCGGCGGCGGAGCCGGTCAGACAGAAAGAAAAAAAGGTGGTCAGCTCGCGCTGACCACCTCATTTTTTCAGGGGTTTCTCCTCCCGTTATTCCCCGGGCTGCTCCTCGGGATCTTCCTCGGTAAAACGTTTACCATCCGTTGCAAGGAAATGTTGACCGAAACGATCACAGAAAAAGAGAGCTCCGCAAAAATACGAAACTCTCTCTCGGAAAAACATTATACAGACCCCAAAGCGATTAGGCAAGCAAAAAAAGCGCCGGACGGTATTTCCGCCTTGTCTCCCAGACTACCACCAGAAGGTGTTGACCAGAAGAATAAAAACGACAAACCCGATTCCGCAGCATACCAGAACCGCCAGAAACGTCAGGATGTTTTTGATCGTCCGGGTATTGCTGTTGATCTGAAGCAGCAGGTCCTCTGTCGTCAGCTTAAATTCGTTGTTTTGGTTAAAGTCCATGTTATCCATTTTTCGTTCTTCCTTTGTTCGCTTTTTCTCGTGTATATTTACAACTCTTTCTTAGATATTCCAGCAGCTCCTCATTATTTGACTCCGGAAGCAAAATCCGAAACGTAGTATCCCTATGTGTGTACAATACCATATTCAAAGATGCAGCACCCGTTCCCTGATCTCCTGCGTCCGGCCCTGGTTCCAGAATTGGGAGCCTATGTAGCCGCAGGTTCTTCTTGCTACATTCAGCTTATTCTGGTCACGGTTTCCGCAATTCGGGCATTCCCATACGAGCTTTCCGTCGTCCTCGACGATCGAGATCTCGCCGTCGAAGCCGCAGCACTGGCAGTAATCGGATTTTGTATTCAGCTCGGCGTACATGATGTTGTCGTAGATATGACGGATCACGGTCATGACCGCCGGGATGTTGCTCTGCATGTTCGGAACCTCCACATAGCTGATGGCGCCGCCCGGGGAAAGCTTCTGGAACTGGCTTTCGAAGGAGAGCTTATGGAAGGCGTCGATCTCCTCGGTCACGTGGACATGGTAGCTGTTCGTAATATAATTCTTATCCGTTATGCCCTCGATCTTCCCGAACCGCCTGTGCAGACATTTCGCGAACTTGTAGGTCGTGCTCTCCAGAGGCGTTCCGTAAACCGAGAAATCGATGTTGGTCTTGGCCTTCCAGCCGGCGCAGGCGTCGTTCATTTTTTGCATGACCTCGAGCGCAAACGGCGTCGCGGCCGGGTCGGTATGGGGCTTCCCGGTCATATATTTGCAGCATTCATAAAGTCCGGCGTAGCCGAGAGAGATCGTGGAATAGCCGCCGAAGAGGAGCTTGTCGATGGTCTCCCCCTTCTTCAGGCGGGCAAGCGCCCCGTACTGCCAGAGGATCGGCGCAACGTCGGACAGCGTTCCCTTCAGCCGGTTGTGCCGGATCATCAGCGCCTCATAGCATAAGTCCAGACGTTCGTCAAAAATCTTCCAGAAGCTTTCAAAATCCCCGCCGGAGGAGAGCGCGATATCCACAAGATTTAAGGTCACAACGCCCTGATTAAAGCGGCCGTAATATTTATGCTTTCCCTCTTCATAGTTCCCGGCATTGGCAACATTCCCGCGCACCTCAGAGCACCGGTCCGGCGTAAGGAAGGAGCGGCAGCCCATGCAGGTATACACATCCCCGCCCTTAAGCTGGCGCATGATCTTCGCGGAAATATAGTCCGGCACCATCCGCTTCGCCGTACATTTGGCGGCGAGCTCGGTCAGATAATAGTAGCGGGAATCGGGATGGATATTGTCCTCATCCAGCACATAGATCAGCTTCGGGAACGCAGGCGTAATCCAGACACCGGCCTCGTTCTTGACCCCCTGGATCCGCTGCTCCAGAACCTCTTCGATAATGATCGCGAGGTCCTCCTTTTCCTGCTCATTCTTCGCCTCGTCGAGGTACATATAAACGGTCACAAAGGGCGACTGGCCGTTCGTCGTCATCAGCGTCACGACCTGGTACTGGATCGTCTGGACACCCTTCTTGATCTCGGCACGCACACGTCTCTCCACCATGCTCGCGATCTGTTCCTCGTTCATCTCGATCCCGGATTCCGCGATCGATTCCTCGACATCCTTGCGGATACTCTTACGGCTTACCTCGACGAAGGGCGCCAGATGGGAAAGAGAAATGCTCTGTCCGCCGTACTGGCTCGACGCCACCTGCGCCACGATCTGGGTCGCCACATTACAAGCCGTGCTGAAGCTGTGCGGCTTTTCGATCTTTGTCCCGGAGATCACGGTCCCGTTCTGCAGCATATCCTCCAGGTTTACAAGATCGCAGTTATGCATGTGCTGCGCGAAATAATCCGCGTCATGGAAGTGGATGATGCCCTCCTCATGGGCCTTTACGATATGCGGCGGCAGGAGGAAGCGCTTTGTAATGTCCTTGCTTACCTCACCGGCCATGTAATCCCGCTGGACGGAGTTCACCGTGGAGTTCTTGTTGGAATTCTCCTGCTTCACCTCTTCGTTGTTGCATTCGATCAGGGACAGGATTTGCTGGTCCGTGGAATTGCTCTTCCGGACCAGGGCCCTTTTATAGCGGTAGGTTATATAGGTACGCGCTACCTTGTAGGCCTTCTTGTCCATAATATGATCCTCGACAAGGTCCTGGATCTCCTCCACGGAAAGCGCTCTGGCGCTCTCCTCGCACTGCTTTTCGATGGCGTTTCCGATCTCAAGGATCTGTCCGGCATTCAGCCGGTCTGTTTCCTCCACCTCCCGGTTGGCCTTGTTAATGGCCGTCAGGATCTTCGAAATATCAAACTGTACCTCCGACCCGCTTCTCTTAATGATCTTCATACTCTCTCCCTCTCTCCCGTATTTCGAATAAAAAAGCGCTGCCGGATCCTTCGCCAACAGCGCTCCGCTCACATTACTATACCATATCTGGTATCTTTTGCAAGCCCTTTCTACTTTATTTAGTGCTTTTGCCTAAAACCGCGCCTCCGCCCCGATCTGCTTCGTCAAAAATTTCATAACGGTCTTGGCGCAGCCCTCGATCTGCTCCGAGGTAAGCGTCTTCTCGTTCGCCCCGATCGTAAGCCGCATGGTCACGGATTTCTTTCCGGCCGGGATCTGAGCTCCGGTATACTCGTCCACGAAATCCACCTCCTGCAGGAAGGACTCCGCATTCTTCTTTTTCAAAGCCGTTTCCCGGATCGTCTCCCACTTCGTATCGCGGTCAAAGAGCATGGACACATCGTATTCGGTCCAGGGCACCTCGGTCAGATGGGTAAAGGTATTCGTCCGGCTCTTAAGCGGAATAAGCTCGTCAAAATTGAGTTCGAAGAGGACTGCTGCCGCCTCCTTGATCCCGCACCCCAGAGAAGCCTTCTTCTTCAGCACACCCATGTGTCCTGCCAGCCTGTCGCCGGTCAGGATCGTAAGATGCGCATTCGGATCGGCCCAGGAGGGCGCCTCTCTCTTTTCAAACCGAAGCTCCTCCATATGCGTATACTTCGCCATCTCGGACAGGATCCCCTTCATCCGCCGGAAGAGCACGACCACCTGATCCGAAGCTCCGACTACGGCGCCCGCGATGTGACGCGGCTGACAGGGAAGGGCCTCGGTCTCATCGTTCGGATGGCTGTAATCCCGGTCGAAGAACACCTCCGCCTCCTCAAATATGGAGAATTCATCAAAATACCGTTCGTTCTCCCCGATGGCCCGGCATAAATTCGGCAGAAGCGAAAACCGGATCCGGCTCTCGTTCGGCGCCGGCGGCGTGGACAAAAACAGCACATCCTTCTGGTCCGGGAACAGCGCCTCCACCTCACGGTCATTCATCCAGGGATAGGTAAAGATCTCCTGCATATTGCAGCGGAAGGCGAGGTATTCCTTGATCCGGCGGAGAAGATCGGTCTCTCTCTGATTAACGGCCCCGGTAAAGCTGGTCGTGATCGGCGTCGGCTCGAAATTCTCATAGCCGTACATCCTGGCCACCTCTTCCATAATATCGGCCTTCATGGATACGTCCCCGGTGGCGCGCCAGCTCGGCACCTTCACCGAAAGAATATCGTTTTCGATCGAAACGGCAAACCCGAGGAGAGACAGCTTCTTCTTAATCTTTTCCTCGGGAAGCCGCATTCCGAGCCGCCTGGCAAGCCAGTCCAGCTCCACGTCGACGGTTTTGACTGTGCTCTGCTTTTTCTGAAGATCCGTAAACGCCGTCACCTTCATCTCGGGATAGAGCTCACGGAACAGATCCATCGCCATCGAAAGCGCAGGGTCACACCGCTCGATATCCACCGCCTTCTCATACCGCGAGGAGGCCTCGGTCCGGTTGTCGTACCGGAGAGCAGTCCGCCGCACACCGGAAGCTTCGAAGTTCGCGACCTCCAGGATCACGCGCGTTGTCTTGTCCAGGATCGAGTCGAGAGCCCCGCCCATAACGCCGGCCAGCGCCACGGCTTCCTTATCATCGGCGATCACAAGGTCATCCTCGGAAAGCTCCAGCGACTTATCGTTTAACAGGAGGAGCTTTTCACCCGCCCCGGCTCTTCGGACCGTGATCCCGCCCTTGATGTTATCCGCGTCAAAGGCATGGGTGGGCTGTCCCACCGCCATCATCACGTAATTCGTTATATCCACAAGGGCATTGATCGGGCGCTGCCCCACGCGCCAGAGCCGGCTCTGCATCCAGAACGGCGACGGCTTTACCGCTACCCCGTCCAGCTCCGCGCCGATATAGCGGGGACACCGCTCCGGGTCCTCGATCTGTACCGGGAAGCTCTTAATATCTCCCGCGTCAAACGGCCTGATCTCCTTCAGCGGAAGCTCATAAAGAGCCGCGATCTCCCGCGCGATCCCGTAATGTCCCCATAAATCGGGGCGGTTTGTCATCGACTTGTTGTCTATCTCGAGAAGGATATCGTGCAGATCCAGCGCATCCGCCACCGGCGTTCCGGGAGCTGCATCGAAGGCGGAAAGGTCCGTGATCTCGGCCTCCTCCTTCTCCGGGAACAGGTCGGAAAGTCCGGTTTCCGAAGAGGCGCAGATCATACCGTAGCTCAAAACGCCGCGGAGCTTCGCCTCCTTGATCTCCACCGGCTCACCCTCTCCATGCCATCTTACAAAGGCCCCGGGCTTCGCCACGACGACCTTCATGCCGGGAGCAAGGTTACTCCCACCGCAAACGATCTCCCTGATCTCCCCGCCCCCGATGTCGGTCCTGCAGATCCTGAGCTTATCGGCGTTCGGATGGGGCAGCACCTCCTTGATCTCTCCGACGATCAGCCCGTCGAAGGAGGCCGCCAGATCCGTCACTCCCTCCACCTCCACGGTGGACATCGTAAGCTCATAAGCCAGGCTCTTTAAGTCCATGTCCTCCGGAAGAGGTACATAATCCTTGATCCAATTTAACGATACTTTCATTTTGTATTTCTCCTGTGTATTCTCTAATCTCGGACGTCCGAAATATGCTTCCTGTTTCAGGCACTGCGCCCCGGCGCCAACACTTAATGGAACTGCTTCAAAAACCGCAGATCCGCGCTGTGGAAAAGCCGCACATCGTCCACGCCGTAACGCATCATAACGAGCCGGTCCAGCCCGATATTCACATAAAACCCGGTATACTCATCCGGATCCAGCCCCGCCGCCTTCAGAACATTCGGATGCGGCGTTCCTCCGGGCATGATCTCGATCCAGCCCACCTGCTTGCAGACGCTGCAGCCCTTTCCGCCGCAGATCTGGCACTGCATATCGATCTCAAACCCCGGCTCGACAAAGGGGAAGAAGCCTGCGCGCATCCGCACCGGGATATCCCGTCCGAAGACCTTGGAGAGGATGCTCCGGATCATCACCTTCCCGGCGGTATAGGTCAGGTCCTTGTCCACGATCAGAGCCTCGTACTGGAAGAAGGCTCTTTCGTGGTGGGAGTCCGTCGTTTCATTCCGGTAGACCCGCCCGGGATAGATAAAGCGGTAGGGCGGCTTGTGGGTCTGCATATAGCGGACGCTCCCGCCGGTAAGATGGGGGCGGAGGCAGAGCTTCTCATTTACCGCTCCCTCATCATGGTCCTTGATCCAGTAGGTATCCATGCTTTCCCTGGCCGGATGGTTCGGCGGGAAATTCAGCTTGTCAAAGGCGTAGAGCTCGGAGGTAATATCATCCTCCTGGTAGATCTCAAAGCCCATGGACCGGAAGGCATCGTCCAGGTCATAGCGCATCTGCGTAATCGGATGCAGTCCTCCCGCGGGAGGCGCGATCCCCGGCACGGTACAGTCGAAGGTCTCCGGGATCTCCGAAGCCTTCAGCTTCAGCTCCTCCCGCTTCTCCTCGATCAGCTCAGAGAGCCTGTTCTTCGCCTGGTTGATCGCTTTTCCAAGCTCCGGACGTAAGGAAGCCTCCATCTTCGGGATCTCCTTTAAGAGCTCCGTAATTTCGCCCTGCTTTCCGAGGAGATTAGACTTGAGCTCCTGAAGCTTTTCCAGGGAAACGGCATTTTTGATCCGCTCGTTATGCTGTTCTAACAGTTTTTCCAATCGTTCCTTCATAGGTTTTCTCCGATTTCCTTATATAAATAATAAACACCACGAATAGTATCACATTTTTCCCCACAGAGTCAACGCAAAGCGCCGGTGGGTTACCGAACAAAAAAAAATATTTGTAACACGATAGCTCGTATGTTATAGTTGCAATTAATTATGGTTAAATTAAGGAAAAGAGGGATTCATGGAAACCGGAAGCAGTGGTAATCTGGGGGCAGCATTAAAGCAATACACTAAGAGAATGCGGGAAATCCGCGCCCTCTCCGCTCCGAGGCTGGAGGGGCTGAATACGGCGGAAGCCTACAGCTGCGTTTTAAAAAAGAACTTTGAAAACATCGGAAAGCTGGCTGGGGAAAACCGCTCGTTTATCAGCGAAGTCCTGAATCCGATCCTCGAGAGTGCGGAACCTCTGGACGATGAAACCATCCGTCTCCTCCAGGATGCCAACGAAGAGCTTCTGGATGCCGCAGAGGGAGAAAGCATCGATCTTCCGATCGCCTCCCTTCTGGCCGAGCGCTGATACCGGGACGCGGAGGA
>JAFSXC010000017.1 GCA_017450105.1 Lachnospiraceae bacterium
ATTTTACCGAATCGAATTAACCCAAATACAGCGACCCGCCGCTCTGTATATTCGGGTCGCGAGTGGGATGTGTTTCCGGAAAAATTTTCCCGGTCCTGATGCCAAAATGATGAACGAAAGTAAAGGTTAGGTTCCGGAAACAATACGTCGGAGTAAGGGAAAATTTTTCCGGAAATACATCCAAGCGGGAGACCCGCCACTACCTCTATTCGGGTCGCGTCCGGGAGGCAAAAAACATGAGAGGCCTAGGTCCGCGTCATCCCCACCGTCTCATACCCCAAAACATTCTCACAATAGGTAACAACCGCCTGCACCGAGGACTCCACCGCAGAGACCGAGCCGGTTATAATAAGCGACCCGGAAACCCGGTCCACAAAGCCGAGCCGGACCCCCGCCGATTTCATGGCAATATCCGCCATAATAATAGCCGTCTCCGCCGGACTCACCGTCATCACTCCAATGGCAGTCCTGTCCGCCGAGAAATCCGCCTCCAACCCAAGTTTTTCGTAAAGGGCCGGCTCAGGATTCGCGATAATATGAGCGAGCGTAATCTGCTTTCCCGGAACCAGCTCCTGTATGATTCGTTGTTTTTCTTCCATAAATCTGCTTCCCCGTATGAAACCGATTATAATCCTCTTATAAAGCAAAGTCAACACAAAACAACATTCGCAGTATTGTTTTTTTGTTGCTTTTCGTTTTGCTTTTGTTTTATTTATTGAATATAACGTTAAAAAATGGCTTTCTGCCGAAAAATCAACAGAAAGCCACAAAATACTATCCTGATTTAATGAACCGCAGCTCATGGGTATTTTTCGTTATCCCCGGGATGGACCTCCGCGTCCTGCTTATTATCTCGTCACAATATCCACCGGCACATTAAAGATCTTGGCGACCTTCAGGATCGTATCGGTATGACGGCCGAGACCCGCGGCGAAATGGTGGGTCGGCCCGCATTCGCACCATTTGTTGGTAAATTCCCTGGCGCCGCAGGTAAAGCGGGTACGCATATTCGTATCGCCGTTGTTTAAGATCTTGCCCTCCTCGTTCACTCCCTCCGCGACGATGAACTTGAAGTTTCCGTCCATATCCTGGGTAATGGCGAGGTAAGTAATCGGGCCGGTGGGCGGATAGAACTGGGTCAGATACCCGCCGCCGGTCTTTCCGTGGAACACATCCACGATCTTCATCGTCGGCTTCTTCGCCTGGGAGAAATCCGCGTCTCCCGAGCCGCTGTGTCCGATCAGCACCACGTCCTCATTAAAATCAATCGTATAGAACTCGGAAAGCTGGCCGGTTCCGCAGATCGTTTTCATAATACTCATCGCCATCGCGACCTTGATATCGCCCTCTACGGCGCAGGCCGTTCCCTGTTTAATCAGCATGGAGAACGCCGGGATCAGCAGCGAATCAACGACACCGGCCTGGCCCTTGGCATAGCCGTCATAATGGGACGCAACGAGGCCGAGCTTTTCGTCCTTCACCCACTGCTCGAAGGCGACCACGTATTTCGCCATCTCCCAGACCTTTTCCACGGTTCCGCCGCCTTCGATATCAAACGTATTGATGATATCCTCGGCCTTCGCTTTGATCACGGCCTCGTCATTTACATTATCCGCGATCGCCCAGATCTTTTCCCAGTCGAACTGCTTGGTGTAAAGATCCATCCGATGGTAAAGATTGGACTCATCAATATAAAGGTCCATCATTCCGGGATACGGCCGCCCGATCTGCGCGAGATTCGTCTCCCGGAAGCGCCGTCTCACCTGGGCCGCCTTACACCACTCCTCCAGCTCCTTCGCAACCCCGGGATCGCCTCCCTCGACAACGCCCGTGATCACCGCATGGCGTTTTCCGTAGCGGTTTAAGTCCGCCACCATCTCTCCGACGGCACCGCAGGCATAGCCCTCACCGAGCCAGGCCGCCGTATCCGCTGTATCCAGATCCAGGCATTTCAGCTTCTGTACATTCACCAGCACGACCGGCACGTCCAGATCCTTTACGGCCGGAAGCATGTTGTACGAGGTCGCATAGGTCAAAAGCTGCATGATCACAAGATCCACATCCGCCGCCCGGAATTTGTCTCCGGCAGCCTGGGACTGTTCCTTTGTGGTCACCATTCCGCCGTCGATGATCTCCACGGTATCCGGCAGCGTCTTTTTAAACGCCTCGAACTGGGCCGTAAACTCCGGTACCAGCGACGGGAACTGGGGAAGATAGGCCCCCAATGCGATGGAAAACACACCGACTCTTGCTTTTGTCTCAACTAACATCCGTAAACCCTCCTTCTTTTGATCCGTACGCCGAAATCCGCTTACACAAGACGCTTCGACGAACAAATTTTCTTACATCCTTTAACAGAATAACACCATAGCCGGGATTTCTTCAACAACTTCTTCGTTGTTTTAAGGATTGTTTCATGCTAAACTGAAATGCATGAAGAATAAGAAAATCTACTTCGATCTGCATACGCATACCGTCGCCTCCGGCCACGGCTCCACCGACACGATCTCCGATCTCGCGAAGGCGGCGTTCGAAAACGGTCTGTCCTTCCTCGGGATCTCGGACCACGCCCCCGCAACGCCCGGGTCGGCCACCGAATCCTATTTCCGTGGTCTATCCGGCTCCCCGAGAGAGCGGAACGGGGTTCGTCTGTTTTACGGTGTGGAGCTGAATATAGGCGATGAAAACGGAGCCGTGGATCTTTCCGATGAGATTCTGGAAGCCCTGGATTACAGCCTGATCAGCTTCCATCTTCCAACCTTTGACAATGCCGGACCGGAAGGAAATACAAACGCGATGATCCGGGCAATGGACCACCCGAAGGTAAGGCTTCTCGGCCACCCCGACGACAGCCGCTTCCCTTTGGATTACGAGAGGCTGCTTTCGGCCGCGAAGGAGAAAAATGTGTTCCCCGAGCTGAACAACGCTTCTCTGATGCCGGACGCTTACCGGATCGGGGCTTACGAGAACTATAAGCAGCTCCTGATGCTCTGTGAGCGGCTTTCGCTTCCCGTGGTCCTATCCAGCGACAGCCATGGCAGAAAGCATGTCGGAGATTTTTCCTTTGTGCTTCCTCTTCTCGAAGAAACCGGCTTTCCGGACCCGCTGGTTTTAAATTACGATCCAAACGGGATCCAAAGGATCCTCCCGGCTTGATTTGACGCATTTGAAAAAAGCATTATAATGAAGCCGGTCCCTTTTCTAAGGGAATTAAGAAAAAAGGAGGATATTTTATGAGAAAACTAATTGCGGAATTTATCGGAACCTTTACGCTGGTGCTGATCGGCTGCGGAACCGCCATGCTTGTGGGGTGCGACGCGGCAAGCGGCTCCGGCTACCTGCTGACGGCTCTGGCCTTCGGTCTTACCATCGTGGGCATGGCCTACTGTGTCGGCAACATCTCCGGCTGCCATATCAACCCGGCGGTGTCTCTTGGCGTATTGCTGAGCGGCGGAATGACGGCCGGCGAATTTATCGGCTATGTCGTGGCGCAGTGCCTCGGTGCTCTTGCCGGCTCCGGCGTCCTTGCCCTGATCTTTAACCTCGGCGGGGTGACCGACATGACCGGCGGCTTCGGCTCCAACGGTCTTGCAGGCGTAAACGGAAGCGCCGGTGCGGGGCTTCTGGTCGAGCTTCTTCTGACCTTTATCTTTGTTCTGACGATTCTCGGTGTGACCTCCAAGAAGGCCAACCACGGCAGCTTCGGCGGCATTGTGATCGGCTTTACCCTGGTTCTGGTTCACATCCTCGGAATCGGCCTGACCGGAACGTCCGTAAACCCGGCCCGGTCCTTCGGCCCCGCGATCGTCGCTGCGATCAGCGGAAACACAGCCCCGATCGGCCAGCTCTGGGTCTTCTGGGTAGGGCCGCTGATCGGCGCGGTGCTTGCAGCCCTTGTATATAAGTTCCTTGAATCAAACAAAAAAGCATAAGCAAAAAAACAGGGGGCGGTGATAAACCGCCCCCGCATTCTGTCCGCCAAAACCTAAGGTGCGCTGAGTGCGCCCTGCAGACTGTTTTCCGGAACGTCCTGTCCGGAAAATAATCTGCAGGGCACGCTCAGCGCAGCTCCATCCTTAATCCGTGCTCAAAGATAGTAAACAGGCATAGCGTCCCCGAGCCCGAAGCGCTCGTTTGGCTCAGCCGCACGCTCCAAGACCTGGGAGCTCTTCTGATAAACGATAGCGCCCACGACCTCCGGAGACGGAGCCGCGATAACAGCCTCCGTCGTTTCGGCCTTCTTCGGCGCTGCCGCCTTCGCCGGCGCCTTCTTCGCCAATGCCTTACTTGCTCTTTCCATGCTTCCCTTTCCTACTGCCATAATCCCTTACCTCCTCAGCCAAATTCTTAAATTCCTCCACGCTCCTGGCGCTTTTCTTAAACTCCGCCACCGGCAGACTCTTATCCTGCGCCCATTCGATGGCCGAATCCACATGGATCACGGTATCGAAGAGCCGGATATTTTCAAAGCTTCTGATCGTCTCTTTCGTCTGTCGGTAATACCCCTTCCGTTCATCGACCTTTGTAATAAGGACCCCCATGACCTTCGTATCGATCATGTCCGAGAGCCCGTTGATAAAGTCGAACATATTGGCCAGCCCGAACAGTCCCCAGGGCGAAGCCTCCACCGGAATGATGCAATAATCCGAAGCGCACAGGATGTTGATGACCCAGATCCCGAGCGTGGGCGGCGCATCGATCAGAATGTAGTCGTACTCTCCCGCCTCCTTCAGGCTCTTAAGACACCTTTTCAGCACAAATTCCCGCTGCAGCTTCGTAAACAGCTCATACTCGATCTGGCTCATGAGCGTCGTCGATTTCACCAGCGAAAGCCCGGCGTACCTCGTTTCCACGACGCAGGGCGTAAGCTCCCTTTGTCCCTTCAGCGCCTCGAAGAGATTCTCCTCCTCCGCGGCCATGGACAAAACCTCCTCTTCCTCGAAAAAGGAAAGAGAAAGGTTGAGCTGCATATCCCCGTCAATGAGCAGCACCCTTTTCCCGCTCTTCGCCAGAAAATATCCCAGATTCGCGCAGGTCGTGGACTTGCCGCTGCCGCCCTTGTTGTTTGCAAAACAGATGGTTTTCGTCACGCTTTAAAAACCTCGATATCAAAGGACTTTAATACCGCCTCCCTGGCCTCGGCCAGATCGTTAAAATCACCGCTTTTGATCATCTGCGTCATAAGATTTCCGATGGCCGTCGCCTCTCCGGGGCCCGCATATACATCCGCGCCGGTATACTTCGCGGTCAGCTCGTTTAAATACCTCGCATTGGAGCCGCCGCCGATGATATGGATCCTGCCGTACTTTTTGCCGGTGATCTCCTCGATCCCCTTCAGCTTGTCGGCATAGCATTTCGCCAGGCTGTTGTAGATCACGGAGGCAAGCTGGGGCAGCGTTTCCGGTACCGTCTGACCGGTTTTTCTGCAGAAATCCTTCACCGCCTCGGCCATGCTCTTCGGCGCCAGGAAGGAATCGTCCTGGCAGTCCACGATGGAATCAATGGTTTCTTTGCTTGCCGCTTCACAGATCTCGCCGAAGCCCTGCTCCGGAGCCAGCTCCTTCCGTACGGACTGGATCATCCAAAGCCCCATGATGTTGGCAAGATAGGTGATCCGTCCGGCATAACCGCCCTCGTTGGTAAAGTTGTGGCGGTAGCCCTCTTCGGTACATAAGGGCTCATCCATCTCCACGCCCATCAGGGACCAGGTGCCGGAGCTGATGTAGCAGATATCCTTTTCGTTGGAGGGCACCGCCATTACGGCGCTGGCCGTATCGTGCGTCGGCGGAAGCACCACACGGCAGTCATAGCCCACGGCCTCCTGCACCTCAGGGGTAAGCCCTCCGATATCCTCTCCCGGCAGAAGGATCTTCTGGAAGATCCTGCGCGGAAAGCCGAGGCGGTCAATGAGCTCAAAATCCCAGTCCCGCTTCTGCGGATCCAGAAGCTGCCCCGTAGACGCATTCGTATATTCCTGCACCTTCTTTCCCGACAGCAAAAAATGCAGATAATCCGGCATCATCAGAAGCGTAGCGGCCTTTTCCAGCTCCTCCGGGCGGTCCCGTTTGATCGCCATAAGCTGGTAGATCGTATTGAAGATGGCCTTCTGTATCCCGGTCCGCTCGTAAAGCTCCCTTTCCGGAATGGTCTTATACAGGAGCTTGTCCGCGCCCTCGGTACGGCTGTCGCGGTATCCGACCGCATCGCCGATCCTTTCGTCCTTTTCGTCCAGCAGGACAAAGTCCACTCCCCAGGTATCGATCCCGACGGAATCCGGGATTTTGCCGATCTCCTTACATTTTTTCATACCGGCGATGATCTCATGAAAGAGACGGTCGGTATCCCAGACCAGCGTCCCGTTCTTATCGTCCATCCCGTTCCAGAACCGGTAAACCTCCTCCAGCACGATGCGGCCATCCTCTACGCTCCCCAGAATATGCCGCCCGCTGCTGGCTCCGATGTCAATTGCAAGATAATATTTCCCCATAGCTTTCCCTCTTCTTCATCCCAAAATTTTGTTATTTTGTCAAACTGCCGTTTTGCTTCCCCATTATTTATCCAACTGCGAGGTGCAGTTCGGGCAGCGGGTCGCCTTGATGTTGATCATGGACTTGCAGAACGGGCATTCCTTCTCGGTCGGTTCCGGCTCTTCCTTTGCCTTGTCCTTGCCGACCAGCTTCTCTCCGGCCTTCTTCGCCGAATTGATCGCCTTGACTATGAGGAACAGCACCAGCGCTACCAACAGGAAGTTGATGATCGCGGTAATAAATTTCCCATAGAACAAAGTGGAGCCGTTGATGGTCACGGACAGCGTATCAAAATTCTGTCCTCCGATGAGTCCCAGTAAGGGGCTGATGATGTCGTCCACCAGCGAGGTCACGATCGCCGTGAAGGCGCCGCCGATGATGATACCGACTGCCATGTCCATCACGCTGCCGCGGCTGATGAACTCCTTGAATTCCTTGAAAAACCCTTTCATTTCTTTCCTCCTTTATGTAAATTTTTATAGTCCTCGGTTTTAAAAAGCTGCCTCAGACCGACACCCGATTTTACCACAAATCGAGACCTCATTTCAAGAATGTGTCTGGGGGACTGTCCCTATGTAAGTAAATTAAGCAAATTTACATAGTGGCGTTGCATCCGAAAGCCATCTCCCAGACTCTTTTCGCGGGAGCCTCGCGAAAGATAAGTCCTCCCCAAAAAGCATCGGTCCCCCCGTGTTCGGTCCGGGGCCCTCTGTCAGGAAATCGGGCGGTGGTACGGTGTGATTGTTTCAAAGCAGGAATGTGAAAACGCCGGCACTTAGCGGAATCGTCGGCTTTCCCGGCGATTGCGCTTAGTACCGCTGCGTTTTCCCCGTAGCGCAAGCGGTCCAGCTTTGAAATAATCACACCGTGCCGCCGCCCGATTTCCGTCCGGGCATCCAATAAAATCAGCTCAGGTTAATGATATTGGTGTGTCACCGAAACTGTCCCTCTGAAACACTACAATTCGAGGAAGCGCAGCGTGTAGAGGATATCATCCAGAAAAGCCGGCTTCGCCCGATAGAGATAGAGGAAGCAGACAAACCCGTCCTCCCCGTCCTGCGCGAAAACGAACTCCAGACTGTACCCCTGGTAGGCCGTCTCATAATAATGGAAATTCGTCCCGTAGGTATTGCTCTCGGTCGGAATAAACCATTCGAGGAAGAAGATGTCCGGATTCGGAACGATGTTCTCGACCACCGCCTTCTCGATCTTCCAGGTCTTCTCCCAGTCCTGCGGCCGGACATATTCATACATATCCAGATAGAAAACAAAGAGCTGCTCGGTATTCCCGGCCGTACTTTTCTTTGTGTCGCTCAGCCGGTACTGGAAGCCGTCCGCAGTACCGAGCTCGAGCTCTTCGATCCCGCCTTCCACAGCCTTCCAGCTGTCCGGAATATAGATCGCAGCATTCCCTTTTCCGAGGCTCCGTTTGTTCATCGAGCCCTTGCTTACGACGCGGTCGGAATCGGCAAAGCAAAATTCCTCCGTCCCGACTCTTGTTTCCGTGGTCTTTCGTACGCCCGCGATGTCGATCTGAAACTGCAGCGGATCCCCGGCCGTAAACCTGGCCCTTCCGCAGACCAGAACAAGGTCGCCGGCAGCAAAGCTGTAGTCCGGATAAGCCCCTGTACAATACAGGACCTCCGAGAGCTTCTTTTCCACCCCGTTTAAGGTAAACCCGCTCCCCGAGGAAAGAAGCGCTCCGGTCCTCCCGAGGACGCATAAATATTTTCCCTCGTATTTCGTCTTCGCCTGCGTCTTGTCCCGTGAGAAGGCCGTCAGAAGATCATCCGCCGAAACGCGTTGGTAGATAAGATGCTTTTCCGTGTCCAGCGTCACACTCTGCAGAAAGCCGGAGCCCCCGGCGAACAGCGAAAAAACGAGCACAAAAGCGATGAGGGCGCCCGCTCCCCTTTTCCTTTTCCTATTCACCCATTTCATACTTTACTTCCATCCCGAAATCCTCTAACGTTTTCCATACTCCCCGGAAGACATGGGCCTCCGCATAGTCATCGATCAGAATCGCCTTCCTCAGATCGCTGTAGGAATTCAGCCGCGTTTTCAATATCTCCGTCGTTGTACACAGGCTGTTTTCCAGAAAGATCTGGGTAAAGGAAACCTTGATGGTCACCGCATCCATCGGATCCACCTCGGTTTCCTCCTCGGTCTCCTCCTCTTCTCCGTCTCCGGCCGCCACATAGGCGTTCCCGGTCTTGCCGATGCCGTCGATGACCTTGTCCAGATCGATCAGCTTCTCCCCGGGTGTGGTCTTAAGCTCCACATCCAAAAGGCCGAAGCCCGATAAGGAAAGCACGGCAACCAATGCCAGGAGGGCCGCCGAAAGCCTTGCAAAAAACCTTTTCATTCCCTTTCCTCCGCCATGATCCGGATGGGATTCAGAGACAGCTCCTCCATCACCCTTTCCACCTCATGGTATACATTTGCCACAGCATAATCATCCGCAAGATACAGCTCTCTTCCGGTCAGGTCCGTCCCCTCCAGAAGCGTTTTTAAGGTCTCCATATCCTCGCATAAATGCTGGTCATAATAGACTTCGGTTTCCCGGACCGTAACGGTCAGGTCCCCCGAGGCTTCGCTCACGACGAGCTCGATCTCCTTGTCATCCAGCTCCGTACCGGTTTCCTCCGTACTCTCCGTAGAGGCATCATAGGCACCGACGCCGCTGCCGATCCCTGCCTCCCCGAAGATCGAATTTTTCCCTCGCGGAGCGAAGTACCAGATCAAAGCCGCCGCGAGCAGAACCCCTCCGACGACCCGGACCGGGATCACGATCGATTTTTTCTTCACTCTTTTCAGCGGGAACACCAGAAGCAGAACCCCTAATGCGCCGAGAATAATGTATTTCGCCATCGCTTATTTCAGAAACAGGTTCCCGAACTCCTCATTCAGTTCCTCTGTCATCTCCTTCACCTTCACTTCATCCCGATACAGGATCTGTTCGTCGTCCTTGTTCAGGGACAGCAGCATCACTCTTTGGTCGTCGCCGGCAAGGTTTTCGGACAAAAGCTCCTTAAGCTCTGTATACCCCTCTTCCTCCGTCTGGGGAGTGATCTCGATCTCGGTAAGCTTTTCTCCGATCAGGACCTCGATCTTCCGGTTCTTTACATCCGCAGAATCAAAACGCACCATCAGCGCCACCGGCACAACGTAGTCCTGCATATTCTCCAGCGAATCCAACTGCTCCTCATAGACATCCCGGACCATCTCCGCCTCTTCCTTCATCTGCTCCGCTTCCGCTGCCGCCTCCTTCGTGGTCAGGGTCTGGGTGGCCGTATTGCAGACCACTACGAGAAGAATGATAAAGATCACGTCCAGAAGCGGATTCAGGTCGATCCCGCCGGAGCCCCGGTTTCTGATATGATTTCGTCCCGCCATCTTTAAAATCCTTCCTCAAAGCGCGCCGTATCCACAGCGTCCTTATATCTCCGCTCGTATTCCTCAAGGTCGTCCGTAATCGTATAGACGGTCTTTCCGGGCCCGATGTTGTCCAGCACCTTTAAGACAATGGCAAAGATCAGCCCCCACAGCGTCGTATCCATGGCCGTGGAAAGACCCTCCTGGATGTGCTCCAGCCCCTCCTGAAGACCCAGGATCAGACCGGCCACGGTACCGAGGATCCCGAGCAGGGGAAAGATCGGGATCATCTGGGAAACCACGTAATGGCCGGAGCTTCTGCGATCAAATTTTTCCCGCAGATCATCCGCTTCGCTCCGAAGCCTGGAATACTCCACCTTCTGCACGACCGTCCTCGTCTGCCGGTCCACCTTCATCCGTCCCTTTTTCACATTCAGCGTCTTCTGTATCTCATCCGACAGCATCGAAAGCTGCACCCAGCTTCTGATCAAAAAAACGAGGCAGACAATTCCCACTACGATGATCAGGATCGTCCCGTAATTACTGATAAACTGCAAAAATGCTTCCATGCTTTCTTCCTCCGTTTTCTATCCCAGCACTTCCTTTAAGACCTGCTTCAGTATCTTTAAATCCACCGGCTTTGCGACATGCGCGTTCATTCCCGCATCCAGGGCCTTTTTCACATCCTCGGAAAACGCATTCGCCGTCATTGCGATAATCGGAACCTTCCCGCGGTCGTCCTCCATGCTTCGGATCTGCTCCGTCGCCTGATACCCGTCCAGGATCGGCATCTGGATATCCATCAGCACCGCGTCAAAATAGCCGGCCTCGCTCTCCCGCATTTTTTCGACGGCTTCCTTTCCGTTCACCGCCGTTTCCACGGTAAAGCCGAAGGCCTCAAGCTGCCGCTTCGCGATTTCCCGGTTCACCGCCATATCCTCGCAAAGCAGAATGCGCATGATCGTATAATCCGCCTCCTCCTTTTCCTTCTCTTCGTCCCCGCCTTCCTCCTGGGCTGTCTTTTGCTCCGTTGCAAACGGCAGGGACAGTCCGATCACGAACTGGGTTCCCTTCCCCCGCTCCGAGTGGACCCCGATCGTACCTCCCATGAGTTCGATGATGCTTCTGGTAATGGCCATGCCGAGGCCGGTTCCCTGGGTTTCCTCCGCGCTCTCGTTCTTTTCCCGTTCAAAGGCTTCGAACACACGGGCCGCGAATTCCTCGGACATACCGATGCCGCTGTCGGATACCCGAAGCTCATAGTAGCCCTTCTCCGGCTCGGCGTCCGCTCTCTCCGAAAGACGGATCGAAACGGTTCCGCCTTCCGGCGTAAACTTATAGGCATTGCTCACCAGATTTAAAAGCACACGGTTCAGACGGTTTTTGTCACACATTACCCACGTATGCGTAACCCCCTCGGTATCCAGAAGAAAACGGATGTGTTTTTCCGCCATCTGGTTCGCGAACATATCCTTCACCTCTTCGAGGGTTTTCTTCAGATCGATCGGGATCGGCTCCAGATCCATCTTTCCGCTTTCGATCCGGCTCATCTCCAGAACGTCATTGATAAGCGCCAGGAGGTGGTTGCTGGAGGTTCGGATCTTCCCCAGATAATCCCGGATCTCCGTAATACTGTTCCCCTCCTGCTCCGCCAGGTTCAGATATCCGATGATCGCATTCATCGGCGTACGGATATCGTGGGACATATTGGAGAAGAACACACTTTTCGCCTTGTTGCTCTCCTCCGCCTTCGTCTTCTCGAGCTCCATTTTCTTTTCCCGCTTCAGCATCATGGAGTAGATACTGAACATAATGGCCAGACTGATGAGGGTCAGACCCATCTGGATCATAATATTCCGGGTCTGAAGGCGGTTTGCCTCCTCCATCTGCCGGGCCAGATAGACCTCCGTATCCAAGACCGCCTGGGGATTCGAATTCGGCACCCGTTCTTCGTAGTATTCGCTGATGTTCTCAACGACCTTCGTCGTCATATCATCCGTCGCCTGCTTGACCCACATCAGAGAGGTAAAGAAGATCACGAACAAAAGGCCGATCCAGACCACCGTAGACTTTCCGAAGCGCTGCTCCTTGTCCTTCCCGAATACATAGCGGAAATAGATAAAGCCCAGAATGCTCCAAAAGGCCAGGATCAGATAGGATTCCGTCGACATGGCGCCGTTCGCCGCGGCCATAAAATAGAAGAAGAACAAAAACGACATCAGAAGGCCGATCACGCCCGTCACACAGACCTTTTTATTCTTTTCCTGCCGGGCATGCTTCAGCGCCGCCGCCGAGGTATAGCCGTAAGCGATCGTGGCTCCGATCGTATTCACATCCACGATCCAGCCGATGGCCGTTCGGCCGAGGAAGGGAATGATCAGAGAGATCAGCATCAGAAAGAGCAGCGCGTTCCTCGGAGTCCCGCTCGCATTCAGCTTTCCGAACCACTTCGGCAAAATCCTCTCCTCCGACATCGCGTAAAGAAGCCGGGAGGCGGCAATATAGTTTCCGACCAGACCCGTGATGATACCCGCGAGAGCGGCAAGTCCGAGCACAAGGATCCCGATCCGTCCCATAACCTGTCCGGCGGTATGGAAGGTCGGTATGCCGGAAACCCCGGAAAGACCTCCGACGTCGGCGATGTACCCCGTCCAGTCCGTATAGCCCTCCGGAAGCTCCAGAACGGCAAGTTGGTTCAGAAGGCTGTAGACAACCGCCCCGCATACAATGGAAATTCCGAAGATCACCAGCGTCCTCTTTACATGGAAACGAAAGCCCGAGGCGGAATTGGATACGGACTCAAAGCCGATAAAGGCCCAGGGCGAAAGAGCGATGATCGTAAAGATCTGGGAAAATTCGTTTTTCCCGTTCGGCGAGAAATAGGGCTTCACCACAAGGTCCGCTGCCCCTCCCCGCGAGGCGCAGACGGCAAAGACAAGGATCACGCCGATCAGAAGCGTCAGGGCCAGCACCACCTGCAGAATCACGGAAAGACGCTTCCCGAGAATGCAGACCAGACCGAAGATAACGATAACGGCGAGCGTAAGCAGAATCTCTCCGAGCCAGATATCATAGCCGAGGATCTGATAATGGAAGCCGAACTGGAAGACATCTCCGAGGATATTCCGCGCGATCAGGGCAAGCGCCGAGGCATTCGCCCACAAAATGGCGACATAGGCAAGGATCAGAAACCACGCGCTTAAGAAGCCGTGGTCATAGCCGAAGGATTTGATAGAATAGGTAAGAGTTCCGCCCGCATCCGGGTATTTATTCATCAGGTAATGGTAATTCACGCCGATGATGAACATGATCACGGCACCGATGGCGATCCCGAGCACGGTTCCCAGCGGCCCCGCCTTCGGCAGGAACGTGGTTCCCGGCATCACAAACGAGCCCCAGCCTACCGCACAGCCGAACGACAGCGCCCAGACCGACAACGGAGAAAGATAACGCCTTAAGCCCTGTCCGTTTTCTTCCGTTCTCATTCCATCAATATCCATAGCATAGGTACTCTCCCTGTAAAACTTTGAACATCATTCTTATTATAGCATGTCCCGCCATCTTCGCAAGCACGGTCTGGAAAAAGAAATCTTACAAAAGAAGAAGAATTTTTATATACCCCGGCCGCTTCATCTGCCATCATATTTTTGGCTTTACAGGAACATGTGTATTCTCACACAAACCGGAAAGGAGAATGGATAATGAAATATTACGTATCGGCTCAGGCAGCAAAAACCGGAGATGGCTCAAAGGAAGCCCCCTTTCTTACCATTACGGAAGCGGCGGCCCTCGCAAAGCCGGGAGACGAGGTGATTGTTCTCCCCGGGATCTATCATGAACAGGTGGATCCGAAATGCGGCGGAACCGAAAGCGACCGCATTGTCTACCGGTCCGAAACGCCTCTTGCGGCCGTGATTACCGGCGCGGAGGAT
This sequence comes from Lachnospiraceae bacterium, assembly GCA_017450105.1. Classification (GTDB taxonomy): domain Bacteria; phylum Bacillota; class Clostridia; order Lachnospirales; family Lachnospiraceae; genus RUG12461. The sequence continues at coordinate 13,835 of JAFSXC010000017.1, forward strand.
CTTACCGGCTGGGAAAAGTCAGATGGCGATGTATGGAAGGTTACGATCGACAACGCCTTCTTCGGTGATTACAATCCCTACACCACTCCGGTCAAGGGAGACTGGTATTTTGCGCCGGATCCGGTGCATACCGGTGAGCTCTATCTGAACGATACGGCCATGTACGAGGTGCTGAAGCTGGACGAGGTGAAAAACCCGGTGCCGGCGCCGATGTCCTGGGAGGATAAGGAAACCAGCTCCAGGAAATGGTATACAGAACAGGAAAACGGAAAAACCGTGATCTACGCCTGCTTCGGCGGAGCCGATCCGAATGCGGAGCATGTGGAGTTTAACGTGCGGCAGAACTGCTTTGCCCCGAAGGAGGAAGGCATCGGCTATATTACGCTTTCCGGCTTCAAGGTGACCAAGGCGGCCACCCAGTGGGCCCCTCCGACGGCCTTCCAGGACGGCATGGTCGCGCCCCACTGGTCGAAGGGCTGGATCATCGAGGACTGCGAGATCAGCCACTCCCGTTGCTCCGGGATCAGTCTCGGAAAGTACTTACAGCCCGATGACGAGAACAAATGGACCCGCTTCGGCTTAAAGGACGGGACCCAGACCCAGCGTGACTGTGTAATGAAGGCCCAGGCGGACGGCTGGAGCAAGGAAACCATCGGTTCGCATATCGTACGGCGCTGCGAGATCCACCACTGCGGCCAGACCGGGATCGTCGGCCATCTCGGCGGGATCTTCTCTCTGATCGAGGATAACCATATTCATCATATCAACAACAAGCAGGACTTGGCCGGCGCCGAGATCGGCGGGATCAAGATGCACGCCGCCATCGACTGCGCCTACCGCCACAACCACATCCACCACTGCACCCGCGGCTTATGGCTCGACTGGCAGGCGCAGGGAACGCGGGTGACCGGGAATCTCTTCCATGACAATACCCCCCCGAAGGGCATCGAGATCACGCCGCTCCTCGGGCTCGGCGAGGATATCTTTATTGAAGTATCCCACGGACCGACCCTGATCGACAACAATCTCCTGCTCTCGCCTCTGGCCTGCCGCATCAGCACCCAGGGGATGGCCTTTGTCCACAACCTGATCGCGGGCTCCTTTACCTGGGTGGGTGTCGGGACCGAAAACGGAGGCGCCTATCTTCCGACTCCGCGCTACACCCCCTACCATCTGCCCCACAGCGCCGTGGTCTCCGGCTTTATGACGATTCAGCACGGGGATATGCGCTTCATGAACAATATCTTCGTACAGCAGCCGGTACATGAGGACTATGTCGAGCATGCGAAGAATACAAAGGAAACCTCGCAGTACAATATGGAATGCGGTCTCGGGGTCTATAAGGACTATCCGACAATAAAGGAATACCTGGACGGCTTCGGTCCCTGGAAGGCCACCGACGAGGGCGCAAAGGACAAGTATTACGAGAAGATGGGCGTGGACGCCGAAGGAAATGTATACTTTAACGGCGCCGTTCCCGGCAGGGGCGAAGAAGGAGCCGCAGCAAAGGAAGAGGTCTCCCTTGCGCTGGAGGTTAATGAGCAGGGTGCCTTCCTCAGCACCGATCTCTACGATAAGCTTCCCGCGGTGACGGATAAACTGATCACGACGGATACGCTGGGCGAGGCCTTTGAGCCGGAGCAGGCCTTTGAGAATCCGGACGGCTCCAAGATCGTTTTCGATACGGACTATTTCGGAGAAAAGAGAGACAGCGCTCCGCTCCCCGGCCCCTTTGCATCGACGGGCGAGGCAGCAAAGCAGCTGTTTTGATCAATCGTAACTGTTCGGGACAGCCCGAAGCAGTTCTGCCCTGCGGGTACTTGCCGCTGAGGGCGTATCAACGACTTTTCGGTGTCGGCACGGGGGCGCATTGGAATGCCGCAGGCCGCGCCCCGTGCGTAACAGTTCGGGGCAGGGGCCCGAACTGTTACGATCAATCGTCGTTAAAAAACAGAGTATCATTCAGAAAATCCTCCTTCGCGTAAGCCTCCCGGTAGCTTTTCGGCGTCATGCCCGTAATCTTCTTGAAGGTCTGACCGAAATGGCTCTGGGAAGCAAAGCCGAGGTAGGAGGCGATCTGAACATAGGAATAGGCGGAGTACATTAAAAGGTTCTCCGCCAGTTTTATTTTTTCCCGCAGGATGTAGCCGGTCAGCGACTCTCCCACCTGCCGCTTGAACAGGCTGGACAGATAGTTTTCCTCGAGACCGATGGCGTGCGCGATCTCCCGTACGGTAAGCTTTCCGTGGAGATGCGCAAAAACATAGTCCTTGCACCTGGAAATATGAACGTTTTCTCCCCGTGGCAGGGATTCCTGATTCTTATGGCGGATATCGCGTACGAGCTTTGCGTAATTGATCTGCATCTCCCGGGAGATCCGCATGGCACTCGCACTGTCCCGGCAGTTATCCAGCTTCTGGAGCGTAATATCCGAAAGGTAAAAGGCGGTCTCCGGGTGTAATCCTCCTTCGATGGCGGCCCGGCTCGCAAGCGTCGTCTCCACGATGCCGATGTTGATCTCCTGCCGGAGCGGGTTTGCGGCCACCTTGCCGTACCGCCCCGGGAAGCGTTCGTTTAAGACCTGCTCCAGGGTCTCCACATCCCCGTTCCTTATGCTTGCCACCTGGCGCTTTTCATGGCTGTAGGGATTGTGTACAAAACGGTTCTCTACACTCTCAAAGATCGTATTGTACAGCTCCGCCAGCGTATTCCCCTCTCCGTCCTCGAAAATAAAATTCTCCGTCAGAAGGTCCTGCTCCTCCAGAAACGGCTCCTTCTTCCCTCCCCTTCTTTCCAGATTACAGCAGAGAAGAATATCATCGGAGAAAAGATCCAGCGAGTACTCGGAAACCTTCCCCGCCAGCTCCGGGGAAAGCTCCTCCTCAGAGATCTCCGCCCTCCATTTCGGGTTCAGATTCCCGACCAGCTTCGTCGGTCCGAGAAGGTAATACCCGTCCCGGACCGGGATCCAGGCATAAAAAAGACCAAACGGCAGAGACAGGATCATCGGGCGGTCCTTCCCCGCGCAATTCAAGGGCTTACGCTGAAGAAGGAGCCTTGGGATCAGATCATCCGAGCACTCCGGATCCGCAAAGAATTTTTCCTTTTGTTTCAGCTCCTTATCAAACCACCGCGCACCGGTATAGGTCCGCATCGCAAACTGTTTTATGAGCCAGGGGTATTTCATTTCCCTCTCTCCCTTCACTTCCAAAGTTATTTGATAATTATAGCAGTTATTTGATATAAATCAAAGGGATCATCTTATATAGTATAACTGTTTTAAAAAATCCATATTTTTTAAAAAGGAGGTTTCAAATGAAAAAGAAGGTTGTAGCAACACTACTCACAAGTGCGCTTGCCGTATCGATGCTGGCAGGCTGCGGTAATTCCGGCGGACAGGCAGCAGCTCCGGCGGCAGCAGCTCCCGCAGCGTCCGAAGCTCCGGCAGCAGCAGAGCCCGCAGCAGAACCGGCTCCGGCAGCGGAAGAACCGGCGGCTGAGGAAGCTCCGGCAGCAGAAGAAACAGCTACTGCAGATGCAGGTGCAGGCGGCGTAATTAACTTATGGACATTCACCGACGAAGTGCCGAAGATGGTCGAGCGTTACATCGCGGACCATCCGGATTTCCCCTATACCGTGAATCCCACGATCATCGCCACGACAGAAGGTGCTTATCAGCCCGCTCTTGACCAGGCTCTGATCGCCGGCGGCGAGGATCAGCCCGACTTATACTGCGCAGAATCCGCATTCGTTCTGAAATATACTCAGGGCGACATGGAAGAATACGCAATGCCCTATAAGGATCTCGGCATCGATATCGACAAGGAGATCGCGGATTCCCAGATCGCCAGTTATGCTGTAGATATCGGAACCAATACCAGCGGCGAAGTAGACGGCCTCGGCTATCAGGCGACCGGCGGTACCTTCATCTATCGTCGTTCCATCGCAAAGGATGTATTCGGAACGGATGACCCGGCTGAGATCTCCAAGATCATCGGCGGCGGAAGCGGTTCCTGGGATAAGTTCTGGGAAGCAGCCAAGACTCTTGCCGACAAGGGCTGCGCGATCGTATCCGGCGACGGCGACATCTGGCACGCAGTTGAGAACAGCTCCGATGTAGGCTGGCTCGACGAGAACGGCGCTCTGCAGATCGATCCCAAGCGTGAAGCGTTCCTTGACATCTCCAAGAATCTTACCGACAACGGCTGGTCCAACCAGACTCAGGACTGGCAGGATGCATGGTTTGCGGATATGAAGGGTGAGGGCGACAAGCCGGTATTCGGTTTCTTCGGTCCTGCCTGGCTCATCAACTACACTCTTGCTCCGAACTGCGGCGGCGAAGCTGTTGGCGAAGGAACCTACGGCGACTGGGCATGCTGCGACTCCCCGATCGGCTTCTTCTGGGGCGGCACCTGGCTTATTGCCAACAAGAACATGGATCCCGCAAAGGTCAGCGCTGTTAAGGATCTGATCTACTGGATTACTCTTGATTCTTCCGACACAGGCCTTCAGTATATGTGGGCAAACGGAACTCTGAACGGCGAAGGCGGCACGAAGGACTCCGTAGCCTCCGGTACCGTTATGAGCAAGTCCGACGGCTCTCTTGACTTCCTTGGCGGCCAGAATATGTTCGATTACTTTGTACCGGCCAACGACTATGCAAACGGCAAGAACCTGACCCAGTACGACGAGTCCATCAACCAGATCTGGAGAGATCAGGTAAGGGCTTATGCAGCAGGCGAGAAGGACAGAGATTCCGCTCTGAACGACTTCAAGCAGACGGTTGCTGATAACCTCGGCATCGAAGTAAACTAACTGATTTTACCGATTCTTAATTAATTCAAATCAAATACCGGGGAGAGCCAAACGGCTCTCCCCGAATCACAGGAGAAGAAATTATGAAGAAGAAGAAATCGTTTAATTATGCGAAGTGGGGTTACATCTTTTGTCTTCCGTTTCTGATCGCCTTTTTGATCTTTTCTCTCTATCCCACTTTGTATACGGCGGTCATCGGCTTTACCGACCTCAAGGGAATCGGAAAAACGGATTTCCATTTTCTCACAAATGATATTTTTGCAAACTATAAAGCGGTTCTTACCGCTCCTACCTTCCAGACGGCTCTGGGCAATACCTTTAAGCTGTGGATCTTAAACTTCATCCCCCAGCTCGCCCTTGCACTTCTGCTTGCGGTCTGGTTTACGAACCGCCGCACGAAGATTCCCGGCCAGGGAGCCTTCAAGGTCATGTTCTACATGCCCAACATTATTACGGCAGCTACCATCGCGATCCTGTTTTATGCCATCTTCGGCTATCCGATGGGACCGATGAACGATATACTGACGAGCCTCGGTATCGTTAAGGAACCGGTGAATTTTTTGGTCCAACGAAGTACGACGCAGGCGATCGTCATATTCATACAAACCTGGATGTGGTACGGCTATACGATGGTCATACTGATCTCCGCCGTTCTCGGTATCAGCCCCGATATCTATGAAGCGGCCGAGGTCGACGGTGCCAACAGTTGGCAGACCTTCTGGCGTATTACGATCCCGAACATCAAAACCATCCTTCTCTTCACTCTCGTGACGAGCCTGATCGGCGGTCTGAACATGTTTGATATTCCGAAGCTGTTCATGATGGGCGGACCGGATAACGCGACGCTGACCACCAGCGTATTCATCTACAACCAGGCCTTCAGCGGAAGCTACATGTACAACCGCGCTTCTGCCGCCAGTATGATTATGTTCATAATCATCGTGGCTATCTCCGGCTTCCTGTTCTTCATCCTGCGTGACAAGGATGAGGCGGCGCTTCGAAAGATCCAGCGTCAGCAGGTAAAAGAATACCGTAGAAAAATGAGGGAGGGCGCGAAATGAGAAAAAGTAAAGGAGCCATCGCTTCCAAAGTAATCATTTTCATTATCTGTGTGATTCTTGCGTTGATCAGTATCATGCCCTTCTGGATCATGATTGTGAACTCCACAAGATCCACTACGGAAATCCAGCAGCACGCGGTATCGCTGATCCCGTCCGGTTATTTCTTAAATAACTTAAAGGTCCTTCTTGGAAAGAGCTTCGATCCTCTGGTCGGTGTGATGAACTCTCTGATCATCTCCATCGGCGCTACGGTTCTTGCCCTCTACTTCTCCACGATGACGGCCTACGGTCTGGTGGTGTACGAATGGAAGTTCAAGAATGCGTTCTTCAGCTTCATCATGATGATCATGATGATCCCGGCGCAGATCGTTCTGATCGGTTTCTACCAGATGGTGTATAAGATACACATGACGAACCATTTGATAATGCTGATCCTGCCTGCGATCGCGAGCCCGTCCATGGTCTTCTTCATGAGACAGTACATGAAGCCGGCGCTCTCTCTCGAGATCGTCCAGGCGGCCCGGATCGACGGGGCCGGCGAGTTCTTCATCTTTAACCGGATCGCTCTGCCGATCATGAAGCCCGCCATTGCGACACAGGCGATCTTCTCCTTCGTTACAAGCTGGAACAACCTGTTTACCCCGTTGGTCCTCTTAACAGACCAGAAGAAATATACCTTGCCAATCATGGTATCCCTCTTGCGGGGGGATATCTACAAAACCGAATACGGCGCAGTCTATCTCGGACTGACGCTGACGGCGCTGCCCCTGATTATCGTTTATCTCCTGCTTTC
>JAFSXC010000018.1 GCA_017450105.1 Lachnospiraceae bacterium
ACTCCGGTCGGCTGCAAGAGAAGCTCCACCGGAGCTTCGCAGCCGGCCGCGATTTTCGCGCGGGAAACGCTTTAATCAGCGTTTCCCTAGAATAATGTGAGGCAAAATATGAACGAGAAGCGTGGTCCTATGAATTACGAAGAGTTTTTGAGGGAGAACCGGATTCATGTAAATACACATTTGAACCGGATCCTTTGGGTCTGTATTTTTGCGGGACCGGCTACGGCTCTGGGAATTTTGGCGGGGGCTTTCCCGGAGGTGGATTATCTTACCTGTCTTTTTATTTCTCTGGTTCTGGTGGTGCTGGCGGGGGTTCATACGGCTCTTAAGAAATGGAAGCCGGATTCGGTGGCGGTCAGCCTGTTTGCGCTGGTCGGGTTTGAGGGTGTTATCTTTTATATGGCGCTTGCTCATGTGGGCATCCATCTGACCTGGTTCTTTGTCCCGCTTCTCGGGATCATGCTCTGCGATTTTAAGGTTTATCTGTTTGCTGTCTTTTCGAATTTCGGGATGGTGACGCTGGCCGCATGGCTTACGGCGCCTTATTTTGCTACGGTCCGTGGGGATTATGATACGCCGCTTTCCTACTTCCTGAACTATATCGGGGGAGTGGCTATCGAAACGATCGTTATGGGGCTGGCGGGGTACCGGCTGGGGAGAAATCTGATCGGGTATTTTCGGAATATCTTTCATCAGTATCATCAGATCGAGAAGCATGAGGCGAAGCTGCGGGAGCAGATGACCATTCTGGATTCGATGGCGGAGATATATGATAATGTGAACCTTCTGGATTTTGAGAAGATGACGGAGATGTCGCTCCGGGAAGAGGAGCTTATTACCCATTCGCTTGACTTTAACAAGCACACGCATACGATCATGAACCACCGCATCAAAAAGCAAGTGGTGTCGGACCATCTCGAGCGCTTCCAGATCTTTACGAATATTACGACCGTGCAGAACCGGCTTCGTGGGAAGAAGCTGATCTCCGGGGAGTTTATCAGCATGACGACCGGGTGGTTCCGGGCGCAGTATATTACCTGTGCCGAGGATGAGGACGGGACGCCGCGGATCGTTATCTATACGACGCAGAATATTGACGAGGAAAAGAGAAGAGAAGAGCATCTTATCCGGATTTCTTTGACGGATGAGCTTACGCGGCTGTATAATCGAAGGTGTTATGAGGAAGACCTGAAAATGATCCGGGACCGGGGGATGGAGGACGACTTTGTTCTTTACTCGATCGATGTGAACGGATTGAAGAAGGTGAATGATACGATGGGACATGCCGCGGGGGATGAGATGATCAAGGGAGCTGCGGATTGTCTTTCGTTTGCCGTCGGCGCTATCGGGAAGGCTTACCGGACGGGCGGGGACGAGTTCTTTGTTATCGCTCATACAAATGATCCGGAGGGGACTCTGCGGGATATCCGGGATAAGACCGCGGAGTGGCATGGATCGATGGTCGAGAAGATCTCGATGTCCATCGGGTTTGCCACCCACCATGAGGCGGAACAGGCCTCCATAGATGATCTGGAGCATATCGCGGACAAGCGGATGTACGAGGACAAGGACAAATACTACAAAGAAAGCGGCATTGATCGCAGAAAATAGCCTGCCCGGCCGAAGGGCTGTTTTGGGTGGTGACCCATTCGCGAAGAGGAAACAGAATGGCGAAGCAAAAGAAAAAAACCAGGGGACTTCAGAAGAAGGTATTTATTCTGTGTATCATGCTCGTGATCACGGCGATCTGCGGGTTTGCCCTGATGGGGATGATCCAGCTTCATACGCTGCGGAGAATGGCGAATGAGACCGGAGAGTCCCAGGCGAAAAGTATCCGGGAGCAGTCCGAGCAATCCATGCTTGCAATGGCCGAGGGCAGCATGAAGAGCATGGCGGTTCGGGACGCGGGCAATACGGACTGGGAGATGAAGGAGCTTCGGAAGGAGGCGGTCCTTCTGGCGGCCCAGGCCAGGGATATTTTCTTCCATCCCGACAGATATGGGGAACGGCGGATTGACCCTCCGAAAAAGGAAAATGCCGGGAAGCTTGCCCTCCAGTTAATGAAGAACGAGACAGCGAATCCCACGGAAGAGGAAATGGTGATGGTGCGCAAGCTTGCAAATCTGGGGCCGCTTATGTCGCAGATGATCGAGGAGAACGGCTTCAAGACCCAGGACCTGATCATTTCCCTGCCGAACGGCGCTTCGTACAGGAGGCGGAGCAGTTCGATGATCTTACCATGCTCTGTTTTGTTTACCAGCCTTGAGGTTGGCTGCGCGGACGGAAATCGGGCGGCGGCACGGTGTGATCATTTCGCCGCAGGACCGCTCTCGCTACCGGGAAAAGCGCAGCGGTACTAAACGGAATCGCCGTCAGAGCCGCCGATTCCGTTAAGTGCCGGCGTTTTCCAGGTTCCTGCGTCAAAACGATCACACCATGCCACCGCCCGATTTCCTGGTAGAGAAAGCCGGAATAAAAGCGACTTATATGCTTCCGCTAGCAGTTACTGTCCACGCCGCAATGGCAGTAACTTAAGCCCAAAACCTACCTCGGAGCGCGAGTAAGAGGGCCCCGGACCGAGCACGGGGGGACCGCTGCTTTCCGGGAGGCCGTTATTATTGCGGGGCCCCCGCGCACAGAGTCTGGGAGATGGCTTACGGAAGCGACGCCAACATGTAAATTTGCTTAAGTTACTGACATTGCGGTGTGGACAGTACGTCCGGGAGGACATATTACGAATATACAGAAAGAAAGGACTTGAAAATGAAAAACGTGAAAAGATGGACAGCACTGGGGTTGGCTTTGGTTATGGGGATCGGGTTGACCGGGTGCGAGAAGGAGCAGAAGGTGGTGGATACTCCGCAGGTCGGAGAGATCCGGGAGGTGGTTCAGGAGGCTCCGGTGGAGACCGAGACGGAGGATACCGAGGAGCTCTACTACGACGAGGACTACGAGGAAGAGGATACCGAGGAGTACTACGAGGAGGAAGAAGAGGAAGAGGTTGTCGAGGAGCCTGAGGAGGAAGAGGGGCAGATCTCTTATGATCAGGTTATGGACAGCTACAATGAGATCGTGGATTTATACAACGAGGTCAACGAGCTTTATATGTCGGACAGTGTTCCGAGGGATGAGAGCGTGGAGCAGATCCTAAGTGAGGTCAGCGACGAGATGGATCGGATCGCTGAGCTCGATGAGTCCGATATGCCGACGGATTCGGACAAGCTTGCGGTTCTGATCCGGATCGGGGGCTTGAGTGAGCAGCTTGGGAATCTGATCG
>JAFSXC010000019.1 GCA_017450105.1 Lachnospiraceae bacterium
AAAGCTCCGCGGTAAAGAAGGAGGGCGGCCAGAAACCGGAGGTAAGGCACTGGCCCGATAAGGCCTCCGCCACCTACCAGAAGAAGGGACAGGATCCGGCACCCAGAAGATATCCCGAGGTGAAATCCGGACAGTACTATACCAAGGGACAGAATCCGGAAGCCCGCCGCTGGCCTGAGAAGAAGAGTGCCGTGTACATTACGGACATACTTTCCTGAGGTGATAAAGGAACCGAAAGCATATGCTGAAGATCAAGGCGCCGATCTCCCTCGTTACGCATGAGGATTTTCTGTCGGACCAGGACAATTTTAACGAGCGGATCCGGATGAATTACGGAATTATCCACTCCGGCATTACGGAAGAGGACCTGCTCCACGTTTCGACCACGCCGCCCCAGCTTTTTCTGGGCGAGGGCGGGGTGACCAATCTGGTCAGCCAGATGAACGTGGAGAATACCCAGGTTCAGAAGGTGGATATCATAAACAACTTCCTGAACCGGATCATGATCTCCGCGGATACGGAGCTGACCTACCAGGACCGGGTATATATTACCTCCGTCCTGCACCAGCTCGGGATCCATGACGACAAGACCTTTATGAATCAGGTCTTCCGTCTGCAGGAGGAGACCGAAAATACGGTAAACCTCGTAAATCTCTATTGGAACAATATGAACGAGCTCCGGGAGATGGTGGAGGAGTACCGGGAGGAGACGAACCAGACCATACAGAACGTGGAAGGCGCTGCACCGGCAGAGGAGCTTTCCCTTTACCAGAATATTTATAACCGGCTTCAGACCGGAGCGATCTACCAGATCCTTCAGAACTACCACAGAAACGAAGCCGGCTCCAGAACCGTGACAAACAACGAATACCGGGTCATCGAGCAGGGCAGGATCGCGCAGAATATGCTTCTGCAGAGGCTCGAGAACATTGCCCGGTATGAAAATACGCCGCTGATCTACCGGCGGGAGAATATTTACGAAGGGGATCAGACCGAAGAGACCGAGATCAACGAAACCACGATCAACCGGCAGCTCACCTCGGCCACGCTCCTCGATATGGTGGATAACCTCTTTACCGCCCGGTACGAGAGCACAAACCATAACGTAAAGAACTGGTACAGCTTTGAGGATACCTTCTACGGAAGCTCCGAAAATACGATCCAGAGGATTGCGAACAATACGGATCTCATCCAGTTCTTCCACGAGACAAACAGGCAGGAGACCAGCGTATCCGAGCTTCGGAAGCAGGAAAGCACGATGCTGCTTCAGCTTCTGGAGAACCGCCGTTATGAAGACAGCTATATCGAAGAGATCTTAAACGCCGGGAATACGGAAAACCGGATCAGTGCCGAGACCAGGAACGGGGCCTATCTGGAATACCTCCAGGAAAACCGTAATGTGGAGGAAAGAGCCGGAGATACGAATGTCGAGGTCCAGCAGTTTCTTCAGCAGGTCATCGATGACCGGAAAACGCTCCAGCAGGATATTACAAACCGTGCGGATCAGTTCCGGACCGAAACGCTGCATCGCGAAGAAATCCGCCGGGACGGAGATACGGTCATCCATGAGGGCGATGAAATCGGGCAGGTGGAGCAAAGGGCCGGAGACAGAAATGTCGAGGTCAAGCAGCTCCTCCAGCAGGTCATAGAGGATCATAAGCTGATCCGCCAGGACGTTACAAACCAGACAGACCAGTCCAGAAGCGAAACCGTTATTCGGGAGGAGACGCGCCGGGACGGGGATACGATCATTCATGAAGGCGACGAGTTTGAACGGTCGGAAACAACCCTTCGTGAAGAAAACCTGACCTTTGAGGAGCGAAACCTCAAGCAGGAAAATTATCAGGAGATTGCCCAGAACGTAGACCAGATCTACCAGCAGAACCTTCTCCGCCGCCAGGAATACTTGATGAATATCGAGCGGATGGCGCAGCAGGAAAGGCAAAAGGGAAGAGAGGTCGGCGGAAGGAAAAAGACGATGGAGCGGAGCCTGGAGGCTCTGACAAATCCGCAGGAGTTTATGGAGAGCTTCCGTGAGGAGGCAGAGGCCGCCAGAGAGCGGGAGGACAGAGTCCGTCAGGAGGCCGCAAAAATCCTTCCGGCGGACCGGGCGGCCAGTCTGGAGCTGATCCGCCAGTACATCGAGAACCCGGAGCGGGTGGAGATGATGCATCTTCTGGAGCGTACGAGTGAAGCCCAGCTCATGAGCGAGGTCTTCAACGTTGAGCATGACAGGAGCGAACGGATCCGGGAGCGGACCGAGGAAGAGAAGCTTACGGACCATGTTACGGACCGAATTACGGAGCGGGTCATCGAAAACGTGAAGCAGCAGGGCCGGGAGGTTGTACCGGAGACCGAAAGCATACGGCGGGTGCATATGATCCACCGGGATATCAACAACACGATCGATGAGGATATCGCGGAGGAGCTTCTGGAGCAGAGGCATCTCCTTGAAGAAACAAACCGCCGGATCGAAAAGTCGGTAAAGAATGAGGAGACCCATTCCACAAGGATTGTCAATACGGTAAACGATCAGGTGGTACAGGAAGCGCCGAGGCCCGAGCAGATCGCGCGTATGATCGATCAGGGCATCAAAGCGCAGGTGGAAACCATCTCCGATAAGGTATATAATAAACTGGAACGGCGTCTGAGTAATGAAAAGATTCGCCGGGGTTTTTAAAAAATTGAGGTATAAGTATGGCAGACAACAACTACGGAAGATCGAGTGATACAGAACAGACGATGCGGGATGCGTCGAATAAAGCGTCCTATAATGGCACCGGCAGCTCTGTTCTTGCCGGCGGAACAGTCGCCCTTGCTGCGCTGGGCGCCATGGCCATGGGCGCTGACAAAACCAAAAAGGCTTATCTGATGGTGAGAAAGCCGATGACGGATAAGGACTACAATCGGGAGGGTACCAGCGATCTGACGGATACCGAGCTTTCCGCCACAACGGCGGCGCTGCGGAATCTGATCAAATCGGCCGGAGCTTCCGCGGCGAAGTCAGCGAACGATGAGAAGACATATAACAAATTGATCCATAAGGCAAAGCTTGAAGAAGGCTCCGCAGAGGAACAGTCGCTGAAGCTGGCGCTTAACAGCTTTCAGTCCATGACGGTTCAGTATAATCCTTCCTCGATTCAGATCAATGCGGTCGCGGGTGGTGATTATACCCAGCTCCAGGGCCCCGGGGACGCCGGGATCCGGAATGTCGTGCAGGTGACCCGTCCGAGCTCCTTAACGCTCCGGGTCCAGCTCGTTTTCGATAAGATCAATCAGACCAATGCCTTCAGCATCTATAACCAGGGCTTGGCTCTCGGAACGGTGGTGAATGGGGTTACCTCGATGGTCAGAGAGTATACGGTACAGCCCCAGGTCGAGGGACTGATCTCCCTTCTGACCTATAAGAATACCCGCCAGGTAATCTTTATCTGGTCGGAGATGTTCTTCCACGGGGAGTTGCAGGGCGTGGAAGCAAACTATACGATGTTTAATAAACAGGGAAAGCCGATCCGGGCTACGGTGGATCTGATGATCAAGCAGTCGGATTCCAACAAGGCCTTCGCTACCGACCACGAATACTGGGACAAAGCCTTTACCAAGTCCTTTGGCGAGGCCGGCGTAGCGACCG